>MEDZ01000018.1 GCA_001724275.1 Gemmatimonadetes bacterium SCN 70-22 | reverse complement strand
GCCATGGGCACCGGGGGCGTTGCGTTGTGCAGTACGGCGCCGTGCTACTGGCGGCAGGAGGCGGAGGTTCCCGCGTTGCCCACCGACCAGATCTCCACACGGCGGTTCACGCTGTGCGCACGCTTGGTCTTGGCCGGGCGCGCGTGGTCGTCGTCGAGGACCAGGCACTGCTCGCCGAAGCCCTTCGTCGAGATGCGGCTGGCGGCGATGCCACCCTTGACCAGGTAGTCGTTGACGCTGCCGGCGCGCCGCTCGGACAGCGCCTGGTTGTACTCGTCGCTGCCGTACGGGTCGGTGTGACCCTCGACCGCGACCTTCATGTCCGGCTTGTCCTTCAGGGTCGTGATGATCCGGTCGAGCGTGTCGCGCCCCGCCTTGGTCAGCGTGGCCCGGTCGAAGTTGAAGTAGACCCAGTTGAGGCGGACGAGGAGCTCGTTGACGGTGACCGTCACCTGGCTCGTCACGCTGGTCCCGTTGGAATCGGTGCAGGTGGCGGTGACGGTGTGCGTTCCCGGGGTCAGCGCCTTGGTGATGCTGGCGCCTGAGCCGAGGTCGCCGTCACGGTTGCTGCGCCACGTCACGCGGCTGGAGATGGCGCCGTCCTCCTTGTCGGTGCAGGTCGCGGTGAAGGTGACCGGGCCGGTGAAGGATGCGCCGTTGGCCGGGGCCGTGATCGTGAGGACCGGCGGCTCGTTGGCCGGCGGGGGCGGCGGCGGCGGCGGGGGCGGCGGCGGCGGCGGGGGCGGCGGCGGGGGAGCGGGCTTCTCGAAGCAGTTCCCGTTCACCGAGTAGCCGAAGCCGAGGCGCACGCCGAGGTTGGTCGCCTCGCCGTTGAGCGTGCCGGCCGTGCTGTTGTAGTTGGGCGACGGATTGTAGTCGCCGACGAGGTCGCCCCGGAAGTTCCACTTCTCGTTCAGGCAGCGCTTGATGCCGATGAGGCCGGTGATGGCGTCCTCGTACTCGTTCTTCGATTCGTACTGTCCGGCGACCGTCTCGGTGCGCCCGACGTACACGTTCTGCTGGTAGCCACCGCCGATCAGGAAGTTGGTGCGCTCCCCGATTCTGGGCGCCCAGACGATGCGCGCGGCCCACGGGCGGAGCGTCAGCGACTTGGTGGAGCCGTTCCCCACGTTCCAGTCGGCCTTTCCGAGCTGGATATCCCCTTCGGCCCAGATCCGCTTGAAGAGGTGCAGCCCCGCACGGCCACCGGCGGTGATGGTGTTATCGATGTCCAGGTTGGAATCGAACAGGTTGAACTGCCCGAAGCCGCCCAGCTCGAGGGCGAGCGGCTTTTGCGCTTGTGCCGGTGCCGCGGCGAGCACCGCCGCCAGCACAGCAGCCCCTACGAGTCGTTGTCTCATGCAATCCTCTGGTGGATGGAGCGAATGACTGCGCACTGCGTCTCTACAAAACGGAGCGTACCGCAAGGGGACGCTTCGTCACGCCAGAAGCACCGACATTATAGGCGAATCGCGGCTCTGGCACCAACCTTTCTCGTCAGGCACGCGGGGGCCAGTCCTGCAATTGGGGAATGCTTGTAGGGAAAGACCCCGAGAGGGCCCCCCGAGTCAAGCGCCCTTCCGGCGGCACTGTTCCCGCCCTCGCGTGCAGGTGACGGCGCGACGAGGGTTACCCGTCCTGCAATAGGCGCTCCACGGCGTCGACCGAGGGATCGATCTCCACGGGACGGTTGGCGCTGGCGGGAGGAGGGGCAGCCTCCTGATGGTACCACTGGAGGATCCCCGGGTCCTTCAGCACGTGCCCCGTCAGGATGGCGACCACCCGGTCCCCGGGGGCAATGACCCCTTCCGCTCGCAGGCGCCTCACCCCCGCGACGCTGGCGGCGCTGGCGGGCTCGCAGCCCACGCCGGCCGCATCCACCACCGCCTTGGCCTCGAGGATCTCGGCATCCGAGACGTCGGTGACGACGCCGTCGGTCAGGCGGATCGCCTCCACGGCCCGGTGGTACGAGGCCGGGGCGCCGATCTTGATGGCAGTTGCAACGGTCTCGGCCCTCACTCGATGGCACGTGGCGAAGCCTTCACGAAAACTTCGCGCGAAGGGGGAGGCCCCGGCCGCCTGGACGGCGAGGAGGCGGGGGAGGCGGGGGATCAGTCCCCACGCGTGTGCCTCGCGCAACGCCTTCCCGAAGGCGGCGGTGTTGCCCAGGTTTCCGGCGGGGAGGGCGATCCACTCGGACGGGGCCCAACGCAGCTGCTGCAGGAGCTCAAGGACGATGGTCTTCTGCCCCTCCAGGCGCCACGGGTTGATCGAGTTCAGGAGGTAGATCCCGAGCCGGGCGCTCGCCTCGCGCACGAGGGAGAGGCAGGCGTCGAAGTCCCCCTTCACCAGCAGGGTCCGCGCACCATAGGCGAGCGTTTGGGTCAGCTTGCCGAGGGCGACCTGACCCGAAGGGACGAAGACCAGGGCGGGAATCCCGGCCAGCGCCGCGTACGAGGCGAGCGAGGCGGAGGTGTTTCCCGTGGAGGCGCAGGCGACGGCGCGCGCGCCGATCCGCTTGGCCTGCGTCACGCCCACCGTCATCCCCCGGTCCTTGAACGACCCGGTGGGGTTCATCCCCTCGTGCTTGAGGAGAAGCCCCTCACAGCGGGCGAAACGCTGCACGGTGGGGCGCGCGAGGAGGGGGGTGTTCCCCTCGGGATAGCTCACCAGCTCTCCCGCGGTGGGGTGCACCACCTCCGCGAAGCGCCAGACGCCGGACTGCATTGCGCCTGGCGACGTCATGCAGCAGCGGCCGTCGAATCGCTGGCGGAGCGTGGCGACGGTCTCGCCAGGAGCCGGGTGCTCGATGGCGAGGAGCCCGCCGCACGCCGGGCACTGCGGCGCGGCGGCATCGTCGGGGAGTCGCTCGCCGCAGGTGTCGCAGACCTGCCACACGCGTGGAGTGGGGGGCATCGAAACGTCTCAGTCGGTGAAGTGTTCGACTCGCGTGCCGGCGGTGTCGATCTCCGCGACCCGCACCCGCGCCTGCACGCCCGCGGCGGCATACGCTTCCCGCATGGCCTGGGCGACGCGCGTCGCGACCGTCTCCCCGTCGCAGAGGGCAAACGCGGTGGGCCCCGCCCCCGAGATGGAGCCCCCCAGCGCCCCCGCCGCCAGCGCGGCCGCCTTCGCCTCGCGGAACCCCGGCAGCAGCGTTGCGCGCGCCGGCTCGGCGATACGGTCGTCGATGGCGCGCCCCAGGAGGGAGAGGTCGCCGGTGTACAGCGCCGCCACCATGGCCGACACCTGCGCCAGCTGGTGGATGACGACTCCGCGCGGGATGTCGCGCGGCAGCACGGCGCGCGCCTCCGCCGTCCGCAGCTGCTGGTCGGGGTGCGCCATCACGACGCGCAGCGAAGGAGGAACCGGGAGCGGGATGACGTCGATCGGGTCGATCGATCGCACGAGGACGATCCCACCCAGGAGGGAGGGGGCGATGTTGTCCAGGTGGCGGCCGGCGACGGTCTCCTCGGCCTCGAGGCAGGCGGCGAGCAGGGCGCTGGGGGCGAGGGGCGACCCGAGGAGGGCGTTGGTGGCGGCGGCGCCGGCCACGGCCGAGGCGGCGCTTCCCCCCTGTCCGCCGGACAGCGGGAGCCCCTTGGTCACGGTAAGGGCGATTCCCCGCGCCGGGGGGGTGATGCCTAACGCGGTGACCGCGCGGACGACGGCGAGCGCCGCCACGCCGGAGGTGTGGCGCGTCGCCTCCGTTGGGAGATCGGGGTGCCCCGCCGTGCGCATGCGGATGCCCGGCCCCTCGCACCACTCGGCGACCACCGTGTCGCCGGCCCCGGCGACGGCGGCGCCGAGGACGTCGAGCCCCGGGCCGAGGTTCCCGATGCCACCGGGCGTGTAGGCCGAGGTACGCGTGAGGTACGTCATGTCGTGGCCAGCTTGAGGACGTCGTTGACCACGCCGGCGGCCGTGACCTGCGGCCCGGCCCCCGGACCGGTGATCACCAGGGGGTTCTCGCGGTACCGGACGGTGGTGAAGGCAACCTGGTTGTCCGTCCCCTTGAGCGAGGCGAACGGGCTCGACGCTCCCACGGCGAGGAGCGAGACGGTGATGCGCTGTCGCGAGATGCGCGCGACGTAGCGCAGGACCTGGCCCCGTTCGCGCGCGGCGCGCGCGCGCGCGTCCCACTCGGCATCGAGCTCGGGGACGCGCGCGAGAAACTCCTCGAGTCCAACGGTACGCAGCTGCTCCGGGACGAGCGAATCGACCGGGACGTCCTTGAGCTCCCCCCGGTAGCCGATCAGGCGGCCGAGGATGAGCGCCTTGCGGGCCACGTCCATCCCCGACAGGTCTTCGCGCGGGTCGGGTTCGGTGTAGCCCAGCTGCATGGCGCGGCGCAGCACGTCGGAGAACTTCTTCCCCCCGGACACCTCGTCGAGCAGGTAGCCGAGGGTTCCCGACGTGCACCCCTCGATCTTGAGGATGCGATCGCCCGACTCCGCGAGCTTGTGGAAGGTGTCGATGATGGGGAGACCGGCGCCGACGGTGGTCTCGTGCAGCATGCGCCGTCCCTGGGTCGCCGCGAGGTCGAGGAGCGACCGGGCGTCGGCGAGCGGGCCGCCCAGGGGGCGCTTGTTGGCCATCACGAGGTCCATCCCCGACGAGAGGGCGAGCTTGAGCGCGGGGAGGGTGTCGTCGGCCGTGACGTCCACGAGGATGGGATGGGACAGGGCGTGGCGGGCGATCTCGCGCACCGCTTCGCTGGCCGAGGCGGCGTGCGCTCCCTCGGCGGTCGCCAGCCCGTGCCCTCCGAGCTTGTGCCGCACCAGCGCGTCGAGCCGGCGCCGCGCGAGCCCCGCGGCATCGAAGACGTATCCGCTCCGGTCGATCGCCCCAACGATCCGCAGCGCCACGCCGTCCTGCTTCGCGCGCGGGAGCATCCGCGCCAGCGCCCGGCCGATCTGTCCGAAGCCGAGCAGGATGACGTCCACCTGGTCGTGCCGGACGAGGCGCCCGCCTCCGATGCGATTGAGCTGGAAGGCGCCGTGGATGCGGCGGACGGCGGCCGTGGTGTCGTGGGCGTCGACGACGACCGAGATGTTGAGCTCCGACGATCCCTGGGCGATGGCGACGACGCTGATCCCGCCCGTGGCGAGGGCGTCGAAGACGCGGGCGGCGATGCCCGGGGTCCCCGACATCCCGAGCCCGACGACGGCCAGCGTTGCCACCCCGCGCCGCACCTCGACCCCGTCGATGTCGCGCTGCGCGATCTCCTCGGCGAAGGCGTCGAGGAGGGCGCGGCGCGCCACGTCGGCGCTCGACTCGGGAATCGAGAAACAGATCGAGTGCTCCGACGATGCCTGCGAGATGAGCGAGACGGAGACGCGCTCGCGGTGCAGGGCGGCGAAGGTCCGCGCCGCGATCCCGGGGACGCCGAGCATGCCGTTCCCCGTCACGGTGAGGAGGGCCAGCCCCGACATGCTGGAAATGGCCTTGACGGGATACTCGCGCAGCGTGCGGCGGCGCGAGATCTCCGTGCCCGGGAACGCGGGGTCGGCGAAGGGACGGATGCGAAGGGGGATGCTGCGGTCGCCTAACGGGATGAGCGCGCGGGGGTGCAGGACCTTGGCGCCGTAGTACGCAAGCTCGGCCGCCTCGCGGGGAGTGAGCTGCGGGATGACGTGCGCGTCGGAGACGATGCGCGGGTCGGCGGTGAGGAAGCCCGCGACGTCCTTCCAGAGCGTGACCTGTGCCGCCTTGAGCGCGCGCGCGAGGAGCGTGGCCGTGAGGTCGGAGCCGCCGCGCCCGAGGGTGGCGACGTGCCCCGAGCGGGCGCGGCCGAGAAAGCCGGGGACGACCGGGACGACGCTCCGCGCGATGCGGGGGGCCAGGCGCTCGCGGGCGGCGCGATCGGTCGCCTCGAAGTCGGGCGATGCGCCGCCGAAGTGGTCGTCGGTCAGGACGACCTCGGTGGCGTCGATGAACTCGGCGCGCACCCCGGCCTCGCCGAGTGCGGCCGCAAGGAGCCGCGCGCCCAGGCGCTCGCCGCGCGCGACGATGTAGTCCGACGTGCGCGGGGTGAGCTCGCGCAGCACGGCCAGGCCGCGGGCGAGCTGCTCGAGCTCGTCCGAGAGCTCCGCGATCGCGCCCTCGAGCGCGGTGCGGCGGGCGCGCTCCTTGACCAGGGCGCGTGCCGCCTCGACGTGGCGCGTGCGAAGGGTCGCCGCGGCGTCGACCAGGGCATCGGCGTCACCCGCGGCGGCCCCGGTGGCCCCGGCCAGCAGGGCGTCGGTGACTCCCGCCATGGCGCTGGCGACCACGAGGCGTGGTCCCCGCTGGCCGGCGATGATCGAGGCGGCGTGGCGAACGGCGGCGGCGTCGGAGAGCGAGGCACCGCCGAACTTGTGGACCTGCAGACTCGAGGGCTTGGACTTGGGAGGCATAGGGGCGAATCGAGGGCGGGATACCGGTCGCGGTACAATCTAGCCACCCGCCATCCGGAGCCGGTGAGCCTCCCCTCACAGCACCCCCCGCCGTTCCCACGTATTCGAGGCGGCGGCGCTGCATGGACGCACGGTGCGCCCGGCGATAGCGTATGCCGCGTTGTCGGAGTCCCGAACCAACCCCCCACCCGTCCGAGACGTCTCATGCTCGCGAAGGTCCCCCCCCGCGCGTCGCGATGGCGCCGGCCCGCGGTCGCGCTCGCCGCGATCGCGCTCAGCGTTGCCCCCGCCCTGTTGCTCAGCGCCACGCCGGCGGTCGCCCAGGGGCGCGTCACGTCGCCCAAGGAGTTCTTCGGCTTCAACATCGGCGACGACTACAAGCTCGCCAACTACACCCAGTTCACCGAGTACTGGAAGAAGCTCGACGCCGAGTCCGACCGGATGGTCGTGCAGGAGATCGGGAAGACGGCGGAAGGGCGGCCGCAGCTGATGGCGATCATCACCTCGCCCGAGAACTTCAAACTGCTGGAGCGCTACAAGGAGATCTCACGCAAGCTGGCGCTGGCCGAAGGGCTCACGGACGACGAGGCGCGCGCGCTGGCCAGGGAAGGGAAGGCGGTGGTGTGGTTCGACGGCGGGCTTCACGCCACCGAGGTCCTCGGCGCGCACCAGCTCATCGAGACCACCTACCAGCTGGTCAGCCGCAACGACGAGGAGACGCAGCGCTTCCTCCGCGACCTCATCATCCTGGCGGTGCACGCCAACCCCGACGGGATGGAGCTGGTGTCGAACTGGTACATGCAGGAGCCCGACGACGGCAAGAAGACGTTCGGGACCATCCCGCGCCTGTACCAGAAGTACGTCGGGCACGACAACAACCGCGACTTCTTCATCCTGAACCAGAACGAGTCGATCAACATCGCGCGGATCCAGTACCACGAGTGGTTCCCGCAGATCGTCTACAACCACCACCAGACCGGTCCGGCGGGGACGGTGATGTTCGCGCCCCCGTTCCGCGACCCGTTCAACTACACGTTCGACCCGCTCATCCCGCTGAGTATCGACATGGTGGGGGCGGCGATGCACACGCGCTTCGCGGTGGAGGGGAAGCCCGGCGTCACGATGCGCTCGGGGTCGAGCTACTCGACGTGGTGGAACGGCGGGCTGCGCACGACGGTGTACTTCCACAACCAGATCGGCCTGCTCACGGAGACGATCGGGTCGCCGACGCCGATGGAGATCCCGCTGGTGGTCAACAACCAGCTGCCGCGGGGCGACCTGCCGTATCCGATCGCGCCGCAGGCGTGGCACTTCCGCCAGTCGATCGACTACTCCGTCACGGCCAATTACGCCGTCTTCGACATCGCGTCCAAGCGCAAGGAAGACTTCCTCTTCAACATGTACAAGATGGGGAAGAACATGATCGAGCGTGGCAGCCGCGACTCGTGGACGGTGACGCCCACCGAGGTGGCGGAGCTGCAAGCGAAGATCAGCAAGGACCGCGCGGCGGGGACGGCGGCCGGGAATGGGCGAGACCGGCTCTCGGCGGCCCTCAACCCGTTCGGCGGGACCGTGCCGACGACGTACTTCGCCGACCTGCGCGACCCGGCGAAGCGCGATCCGCGCGGCTTCATCATCCCGGCGAGCCAGGCCGACTTCGGGACGGCGACCAAGTTCGTGAACGCGCTGCGCAAGGCCAACGTCCGGGTGCACCGGGCCACCTCGGCGTTCACCGTGGCGGGGAGGCAGTATCCGGCCGGGTCGTACGTGGTGAAGACCGCGCAGGCGTTCCGGGCGCACGTCCTCGACATGTTCGAGCCGCAGGACCACCCGAACGACTTCGCCTATCCCGGCGGGCCGCCGAAGCCGCCGTACGACAACGCGGGGTGGACGCTCGCGTTCCAGATGGGGGTGAAGTTCGACCGGATCCTGGATGGCTTCGACTGCCCGTGCGAGGTGATCGACGGGATGGCCACGCCGCCGTCGCTCACGGTGGCCAACGCCGCCGGGGCGAAGGGGTTCGTGATCGACCCGCGCGTCAACGACGCCTTCGTCGTGGTGAACCGCGCGCTCAAGGCGGGGGCGGCGGTGTATCGCAGCAGCGCCCCGCTCACCATGGGGAGCGTCACCCATCCGCCGGGCGCGTTCTACATCGCGGCCAACGCCGCGACGCGGGCGATCGTCGAGAAGTCGGCACGGGAGATGGGGGTTCCGGTGCACGCCACGAGCGCGGGGCCCGGCAGCGCCGGTCGCGTCTCGCCGCGACGCATCGCGCTGTGGGACACCTACGGCGGCTCGATGCCGTCGGGGCACACGCGCTGGCTCTTCGAGCAGTTCGAGTTCCCGTTCGACGTGATCTACGCGCCCACGCTCGACGCCGGCAACCTCAAGGCGAAGTACGACGTGATCGTCTTCGTCACCGGGGCCATTCCGGCCGTGCGCCGCACGGGCGGGAGCGAGCTCTCGGCGATGATGGAGCGCTTCAACCGCCAGCCGGCGCCTAACGACATCCCGGCGCAGTTCCGCCCGTGGCTCGGGCGCGTCACGGCCGACAAGTCGATTCCGCAGATCAAGCGCTTCCTCGAGGACGGGGGGACGGTGATCACCGTGGGGACGTCGACCAACCTGGCCTACCACCTCGGGCTCCCGGTGTACGACTACCTGGTGGAGAAGGCGCCCTCGGGCGAGGAGCGGGAGCTCCCGCGGGAGAAGTTCTACATTCCGGGGTCGATCCTGAGCGCGAGCGTGGACAACACCGACCCGGTCGCCTACGGCATGGAGGCGACGGCGGACATCTTCTTCGACGAGTCGCCGACGTTCCGCCTCGGCCCCGATGCGGCCCTCAAGGGGGTACGGCCGGTGGCCTGGTACGCGACCGACAGGCCGTTGCGCAGCGGGTGGGCATGGGGGCAGGGCTACCTGGAGGGCGGCGTTGCAGCTGCGGAGGCGAGGGTGGGGAAGGGGACGCTCTACCTGTTCGGTCCCGAGATCACCTTCCGGGCCACGCCGCACGGCACGTTCAAGCTCCTCTTCAACGGGCTGTACGGCGGGGCGTAGGCGCTGGCCGCCCAGCGGTCGCCGTGACGACGCGGCGGCCGCTAGGTGGCGGCGATCATCGACGCCAGGGCATGGGCCACCTCGATGCGGCAGATGTCGCTGTGGCCGGTGATGACGGTGTTGGCGTCGAGGTTGTACACGCCCCCCGGGGCGAAGGCGTAGCGCCCGCTGGCCGAAAGGAGGGGGAGCGGCGTGACCTCCGGGGTCTTCTGCGCCCCGTTGCGTCCGATCCCGCCGTAGCGGTCGTGTTCGTCCCCCAGTCCCGAGGCCACCTGCCCTCCCAGTCGAGACGCCAGCGGGTACGCGATCCCCACCGCCTTGTCGCTGACGGTGTGGGTGATGCAGATGGGCCCCGATACCTTGCGGCCGGCGATGACGGGCCGGAACAGGCCGTCGCTCGTGCCGTCGTACTTCTCGGCGAGGCCGTAATGCGAGAAGGCGGCCTGCATGAGGAAGAGCGACTGGACGCGGCGCGAAGCGGGCCCCGGGAGGGCGTTGGCGGCCGAGACCACCAGGCGCCCGCCGAAGGAGTGCCCCGCCAGGTGCACCTCGAGCGAGGGGAACGCGTCCTGCACGCGCGCGATCACGGTGGCGAGCCCCTGCGCTCCCACCGTGCCGGCGCGCGCCTTCATCATGAAGTAGGTCGTCATGTTGAGGGCATTGCGCGCCCCGTTCAGGATCGAGCCGAGCAGGCTGGCGGCACCGCCGGCCGGCGCCGCCAGGGGAGCACCGCCGGTGGACGCGGCGCCCCCGAGACGATCGCCACCGGGGAGGTCGAGGACCGGCGGCGCGAGCGCCCGCAGCACCTCGTCGCCGGGGCGGGCGACCCCCGTGGGAGGGAGCCCGTCGCTGCCGGGGCTCCCCGCGACCCAAAAGCCCCGCAGCATGTCGACGAACGCGCGCTGCGCCACCACGTCACCCTCGAGGCGGTCGACGAGCTTCGCGGCGGCCGCGACGCGCGCCTTGGACGCCTCGTCGGGGCAGGCGCTCGCGAGCCGCGCGAGCTGCTTCCTGACGCTGGCCGTCGTGACCGTCTTCCCCAACGAGCTGGCGTTGCCCGGCTGCAGCTCGGCGTCGGCGAACGTCTTGGAAGGCCAGAAGACCGCGACGATGGCCGTGGTGCGCCCGGCGATCCCGGCGACGCGCCCGGCGTCGAATTCCTCGCGCAGGAGCCCGAGGTACCTGCCGTACCAGCGGCGCGCGTCGCGAGTGTCGTTGTTCCACCCGTGCGACAGGAAGACGACGTCGGTGATGCCCGGGGTGCGCAGGGTGCCGAGCACCGTGTCGAGCCGTGCGGCGTCGTACTTGCCGCGCGCATCGAAGGCGATCTCGGCGTACGGAAAGCCGTCCCGGGTGCCCATGGAGCGCTCCGTCACACCGCCTGGATGGTGCGCATGAGGTCGACCAGCCCGCGCCCCTGGAAGTAGCGGTCGCGGTCGAGGTCGGTGGCGTTCTCGAGAAAGAGTGCCTTGACGCGCTCGGGCTGGCCCTGGAACTCGCGCCGCACCGAGAGAAACGCGGCAATGGCGCCGGAGACGTGCGGGGCCGCCATGCTCGTGCCGCTGTCCTCGACGTACTGCACCTGCGCGTCGCCCACCCGCCGACGGCTGGGCGATCCCGCGCTGCGCTGGCGCGCCAGGATCCCGCCCTTCTTTGCCCCGGCGGCGCACGACAGGATCTTTTCTCCAGGTGCAAGCAGGTCGGGCTTGTTGCGCCCGTCGCCGGTGGGCCCCTTGGACGAGAAGAACGAGGCGCCGTAACGGTGCGGCATCTCGCGATGCGTGGAGCCCACCGTGATCGCGAGCTCGGCGTTGCCGGGGTCGTTGATGGTGAGGGGGAGGCCGGCGGCCTTGACCCCGGTGAACGCCGTCTGCTGGTAGCCGTAGCCCGAGTTGCCGGCGGCCGCAACGACCACCACCCCGGCGCGCACCAGGCGGTCGACCTCCACGCAGAGCGGGCTCTGGCCGCAGGCGAACCACTCGGGTTCGAAGTCGTAGCCGAGGCTCAGGTTCACCCCGTGGATGAGGAGGCGACGCCCGTGCTGGTTGATCTCGTGGACCCGCTGCAGGGCACGGATGATCGCCGAGGTGGTCCCGCGCCCCGCGGCGTCCAGCACCTTCATGCTCACGAGCTTGCACTCCGGGGCCATGGCGCAGAGCTCCTCCCGCACCTCGCGCACGTCGACCATGGGGAGCTGCGACTGCTCCTCGCGCACGCCGTGCGCGGCGTACACCTTCTCCCTCCGGCGGCCCGCGCTCGCGGCCGCCGCGCACCCGGCGATGATCCCGGCGACGTGCGTCCCGTGCCCGAATTCGTCCTGCAAGGGATCGTCGCCATCGTCGCCCAGGAAGGAGGCATGCGCGATGGGCGCGGCCACGTCGAGGTTCCGGTACGTGGCGAAGTGCGGGTGCGTGACGTCGATGCCGGAATCCATCACCGCCCAGACGATGCCGTTGCCACGGGCGTTGAAGGCGATGCGGGCGGCGTCGGCCTTGACCGTCATCCCGCTTCTCGTCAGGCAGGCGCGGACCTCGAAGTCGGGCCAGATGCGGTAGATCCCGCGGCGCTGCCACACCCCGCCGGCCTGCCTGACGTCGCCCTCGACGAGCCGCGTGAGTTGCGCCTCGGTGAGCGAGGCGGCCACGTACTGCGCCGGCGACAGGCGATCCAGGCGCCGCAGGAGGGTGTCGCGCTGCGCCCGGTTTGTCCGGGATGGCCGTCCGACGACCACCTCCGCGACGAGGCCGATCACGAACTGGCGGGCCGCCTCTCGCCCGCCCGCGAAGTCGAGGTTGAGGTCGATGACGACCGGATGGACCGGCGGCGCCTCGCCGGCCGCACGCTCCCCTTCCATCCGCGCCATCCGTTCGACGAGCGGGATCGCGATGACCGTGCGATCGAGCTGGCTCGGATCGAACCGCTTCCGCGCGTGCTCCGCGGGAGCCGGGCGAGACGTCCCCTCGCCGCCCGCGCGCTTCTTTCGTGCGCCCATACCACTCGCCCCCCGGGAAAAGGACGCCCCTTCTTACGCCCGTCCGGCCCGCGCGGCAAGGCTGTGGCGTCGCTGCACCGACAGGACCGCACCGGCATGCGCCTCCCGCTGTGACGTGCACTACACCAGATTCGGGTGAGACCTTCCACCCACGTCCCCCGGCATCCCATGCGTCGCTCCGACTCCCCGTTCGCGGCCCTCGCGATCCTCGCCGCACTCGCGACCGTCGCGCCCGTCGCTCGCGCCCAGAGCTACACCACCCCCGACCCCGTCATCCGCAGCATCTGGGACGAGGGGATGAATCGTTCGCAGGTGGCACGCCTGGCGCAGGTCCTCGCCGACTCGATCGGTCCGCGCCTGACCGGGACGCCGGGCATGAAGCGCGGCAACGACTGGCTGGTGGCCACCTACAAGGGGTGGGGATTGGAGGCCAGCAACGAGCAATACGGGACGTGGAAGGGGTGGCGCCGCGGGGCGACGCACATCGACCTCATCGAGCCCCGCGTCCGCACGCTCGAAGGGATGATGCTGGCGTGGAGCGGCGGGACGGGGAACAAGGACGTGACCGGTGACGTCGTCGTCCTTCCCGAGTTTGCCGACTCGACCGCGTTCGTCCAGTGGCTCCCGCAGGCCAGGGGGAAGTTCGTCCTCGTCTCGATGCTGCAGCCGACGTGCCGGCCGGACGACAACTGGGAGCACTATGCCCTCCCCGCCGGCTTCGAGGCGATGAAGAAGGCGCGCAGCGAGGCGCAGGCCGCCTGGCAGCGCCGCATCCAGGCCACCGGATACGGCACGGGGCTCGGCACCGGCTTCCTCGGTGCGCGCCTCGAGCAGGGCGGGGTGGCCGGGGTGATCGCGAGCAATTGGTCGCGTGGATGGGGGGTGCAGAAGGTCTTCGATTCGCGCACCACGAAGGTCCCGTCGCTCGACCTCTCGTGCGAGGACTACGGACTGCTCTACCGCCTGGCCGACAACAAGCAGGGGCCGAAGCTCCGCGTGCGAGCCGACGCCGAGCACCTCGGCGAGGTCCCGGTCTTCAACACCATCGCCCGCATGCGCGGGACGCAGAAGCCCGACGAGTACGTCGTGCTGTCGGCGCACTTCGACTCGTGGGACGGCGGGTCGGGGATGACCGATAACGGGACGGGGACCGTGGTGATGATGGAAGCGCTGCGCATCCTCAAGCAGGTGTATCCCAACCCGAAGCGGACGATCCTCGTGGGGCACTGGAGCGGCGAGGAGCAGGGGCTCAACGGCTCGCGCGCCTTCGCCGCCGACCATCCCGAGGTGGTGAAGGGGCTGCAGGCGCTCTTCAACCAGGACAACGGGACGGGGCGCGTGGTGAATCTCTCGGCGTCGGGCTTCACCACCGCCAGCGGTGCGCTGGCGCGCTGGCTGGCCAGCGTCCCGTCGGAGATCTCGCGCCACGTGACCCTTGGCGTTCCGGGGAGCCCGGCGGGGGGAGGCTCCGATCACGCGTCGTTCGTGTGCCACGGCGCGCCCGGCTTCGGGCTGGGGGCGCTGGACTGGTCGTACGGGCAGTACACCTGGCACACCCAGCGCGACACGTACGACAAGATGGTGGCCGACGAGGTGATGAACAACGCGGTGCTGACCGCGATGCTGGCGTATCTCGCCTCGGAGGAGCCGGAGATGGTGGCGCGCGATCGCCGGGTGTTCGATCGCGGAGCGATGGCGGGGGAGGCGGCGGGGCCCGGGCGGTTCCCCGGGGCCACGGCGTGGCCCAGCTGCACCGACGCGCTCCGCAAGTCGGCGGACTACAAGCGTTAGGCAGGGGGGCGGGCCCGCCGCGATGATCAACCTGTCGGAGGTCGAGGCCCGGGCGGCTGCGCGGATGGACGCGGCCGCCTGGGGGTACTACGCCGGCGGGGCCAACGACGAGGTGACGCTGCGCGAGAACCGCGCGGCGTGGGAGCGGCTCGCGCTGCGGTATCGGACCATGGTCGACGTGACGACCCGACGCCTCGCGACGACGGTGCTGGGGGAGACGATCGACTTCCCCGTGATGGTCGCGCCGACGGCGATGCAGAAGCTCGCCCACCCCGAGGGGGAGCTGGCGATGGCGCGGGCGGCGCAGGCGTGCGGGTCGCTGATGGTGGTGAGCACGACGGCGACGACGGCGCTGGAAGAGGTGCGGACCGCCGCCGCCGGTCCGATGTGGTTCCAGCTCTACATCTACCAGGACCGGGGGGCGACGCGTGCGCTGCTGGAGCGTGCGCGCGACGCCGGCTACTCGGCGATCGTCATCACCGTCGATGCCCCGATGCTGGGGTGGCGCGAGCGCGACCTGACGAGCGGCTTCACCCTGCCGCCGCACCTCACCATTGCCAACGCGGTCGCGGCCGGCTCCGGGCACTCGCGCCTGCCGCATGGCGACGGCGAAGGGTCGGCGCTCGCCAGGCACCTCCAGGCGCTCCATGATGCCGCCCTGACGCCGCGCGACATCGAGTGGGCGCATGACGTCACGGGGCTCCCGGTGGTGGTGAAGGGGATCGTGCGGGGCGACGACGCCGTGCGCGCCCTCGGGCACGGGGCCGCCGGGATCATCGTCTCCAATCATGGCGGGCGACAGCTCGACACGGCGATCGCCACCGCCCGCGCCCTCCCCGAGGTGGTCGAGGCCGTGGCGGGGCGGGGCGAGGTCTACGTCGACGGGGGGATCCGCCGGGGGACCGACATCGTGAAGGCCGTCGCGTTAGGCGCGCGGGCCGTGCTGGTCGGCCGCCCCCCGCTGTGGGGGCTCGCCGCCGGCGGAGAATCGGGGGTGGTCGAGGTGCTGCAGCACCTGCGGCTCGAGTTCGACCTGGCGATGTCGCTGGCCGGGGCCACGTCGGTGGCGGAGCTGACCCGCGACCTGGTGGTGGACGCCTAGCCACGCCGCGGTTTCATTTCCCTGTCTCATCCCACGCCAATCGCTTCGCCTCCATGTTCCTTTCCCGTTCGATTCGCCGACTCGCCGCCGCTGGCGGCGCGTTCTTCCTCGCCTCCTGTGCCGCCGAGGACATCACGGTGCCCAAGCAGGTTCCCCTCGAAGAGCAGGTCTGGGCCGCATCGCTGCAGGTGAACCTCGCCCAGTTCACGAAGCTCCCGTCGGGCGTGTACTACCTCGATGAAGTCGCGGGGACCGGCGAGACGCTGACCGGGACGCCGACGATCTCGGTGTACTACGCCGCGTACCTCCCCAACGGGACCAAGGTCGACGAGCGGGCGAGCACGACGACGCCCGTCTGCTTCCCGCTCTCCGGACTGATCGGCGGGTGGCAGGTGGGGCTGCAGGGGATGAAGATCGGCGGGAAGCGTCGCCTCCTGGTTCCCCCGGACTATGGCTACGGAGCGGGAGGGGCGGGGCCGATCCCGGGCAACGCGAACCTCCTCTTCAACGTGGAGCTGAAGGGGACGGGCTGCACGCCCTGACGCCGGAGCGGTGACGATGCGCGACGGGAGCGTCGCCGACGCGCCGCTCTGGCGCCCCTCGCCCGACCGGGCGGCGCGGACGAACCTCGTCCGCTTCGCCCGGCAGGTGCAAGCGGCGGACGGGGTCCCGTGCGTGGGGGAGGACGGGACGCTCGCCTACGCCGCACTGCATCGCTGGTCGGTCGAGCATCCCGAACGCTTCTGGCCGGCGGTGTGGCGCTATGGGGGCGTGATCGCCGACGAGCGCCCGGACGGCCAGGGGGCGTGGGAGCAGGTGGTGGTCGGCGCGGGGCGGATGGCGCCGCCGGACCCGGTGCTGGGCCCGCGCTGGTTCCCGGGGGCGCGGCTCAACTTCGCCGAGAACCTGCTGCGGGCGCGGGACGAGCGCGACGCGCTGGTGGCGTGGCACGAGGGGGGACGGTACGCCCGCCTGAGCCACGCGGCGCTCTACCGCCAGGTGCAACGTGCGGCGGCCGCCCTGCGCGCACATGGAGTGGGCCCCGGTGACCGCGTCGCCGCCTTCCTGCCCAACATCCCCGAGGCGGTGATCGCGATGCTGGCCACGGCCGCGGTGGGGGCGATCTGGTCGTCGTGCTCGCCCGACTTCGGGGTGAACGGGGTTCTGGATCGCTTCGGGCAGATCGCGCCCCGCATCCTCGTGGCCTGCGATGGGTATCGGTACGCGGGGAAGGCGATCGACACGCTCGGGCGGGTGCGCGAGATCGCCGCACGAATCCCGGCCATCGAGCGGGTCGTCGTCGTTCCGTATCTCGACGCCGGGGGCGACGTGTCGGGCGTGCGCCAGGCGACCGCGTGGGAGGACTGGCTGGCCGAGGGGGACGGGCGGCTCGCGGGCGAGGGAAGCGGCGACGGGCGCGGCACCGAGGGGGCGTTCGAGCGTTTCCCGTTCGATCACCCGCTCTACATCATGTACTCGTCAGGCACCACCGGGCTCCCGAAGTGCATGGTGCACGGGGCGGGCGGGACGCTGCTGCAGCACCTCAAGGAGCATGTCCTCCACACGGACCTGACCGCCGACGACCGGATCTTCTACTTCACCACCTGCGGGTGGATGATGTGGAACTGGCTGGTGAGCGCGCTGGCGGTCGGGGCGACGGTGGTGCTGTACGACGGCGCGCCGATGGCGCTGGATGTGCAGACGGGCGACGGGAGACGGGGGACGGGAGAGGCGCCGCGCGCCGAGGCGTCGACGCCGTCGCGGTCGCTCCTGTGGGCGATGGCCGAGGCGGAGCGCATCACCGTCTTCGGGACCTCGGCAAAGTACCTGGCGCTGGCCGAGAAGGCCGGGCTCGCCCCCGGGCGCGACCACGATCTCTCGGCGCTCCGGGTGGTGCTCTCGACGGGGAGCCCGCTGGCCCCGCCCTCGTTCGACTACGTGTACCGCGACATCAAGCGGGACGTGCAGCTCAGCTCCATCTCGGGAGGCACCGACATCATCTCCTGCTTCGCGTTAGGCAACCCGGCGGGGGCGGTGTGGCGCGGCGAGTTGCAGGTGCCGGGGCTGGGGATGGCGGTGGAGATCCTCGACGAGCGGGGGCACCCGGTGGAGGGGGAGCCGGGGGAGCTCGTGTGCACGCGTCCGTTCCCGAGCATGCCCGTCGCCTTCTGGAACGACCCGGATGGCGCCAGGTACCGGGCGGCATACTTCGAGGCGTACCCGGGGGTGTGGCGGCACGGCGACTGGGCGGAGCGCACGGTGCATGGCGGTCTCGTCATCAGCGGGCGGAGCGACGCCACGCTGAACCCGGGCGGGGTGCGCATCGGGACCGCCGAGATCTATCGCCAGGTGGAGCAGCTCCCCGAGGTCGTGGAGAGCCTCGTGGTGGGGCAGGAGACCGGCGGGGAGGGGGACCGCGACGTGCGCATCGTCCTGTTCGTCCGGCTCCGCGACGGGGCGATGCTCGACGACGCGTTGCGCGCCCGCATTGCCCAGCGGATCCGGGCCAACACGTCGCCGCACCATGTTCCCCGGGTGATCGTCGCCGTCGCCGACATCCCGCGCACCATCAGCGGGAAGATCACGGAACTGGCGGTGCGCGACGTGATCCACGGACGGCCGGTGAAGAACGTCGACGCGCTGGCCAACCCGCAGGCGCTCGAGCTGTTCCGCGACTTGCCGGAGCTCCGCATGGACGGCGGGGGCGCCCGCGCCTAACGTGGCAGGCGGCGCGGGTCGGTGGTGCGCGACAGGCGACGGGCCGCGATACACTCACGCGCACGCTGGGCCACGCGCTCGACGGCGCTCCGCAGCACGCGCTCGCGCCGGCGGGACATGGTGGTGAAGATGCCGCGCGCCAGGGCGTAGGCGCCGCCGGCGACCCCGACGAAGGCGGGGGCGGCGACGAGGACCGCCCCCTGCGTGAGCGCCATGGCGAGACCGAAGGCCGCCGCCCCCGCGCCCCCGCCGACCCCGCCCACGACCCCGCCGAAGATCCCGCCCATCAGCTGCGAGAGATCCTCGAAGCCGCGCACGACGGTGCGGCCGTTACGGGACGATACCGTGAGCTGCAGCTTGCGCTGCGACGTTGGTGTCCCGAACGAGGTCCAGGCGACGCTGCGCCCGATGGTGTTCAGCGTTCCCACGTCGCCGATGCTCCGCCGGATCTCGTCGGCGACATCCTCGAAGTCGGGGTCGGTCAGTTCGCCCGGGATCGTCACCTCGAACTCGAGCCTGGTGTGCGCGCCGACCAGCGGGTTCACGCGCTCCTGCATCGCCCCGCCGGGCTGCACCACCTCGCCGGGGACCCCGGCGCCGACGCCATGCTCGACCAGGGCGCGCTCCACGTACCTGTCGTCGATCCCGACGTCCCGGGCCGCCAGGCGCACATCGCCGACGGGGTAGCCGGCCCCAGTGGCCAGCGGTTCCCGGGTCCCCTCGCGCCGCGCGGCGACGGCAGGGGGGGCAACCTGCCCGGTCAGTTCCTGCAGCAGTGCCGCCCGCTCCCAGATCGCGTGCGCCTCGGTGGGTGACAGCACCACGTCGGCGGCGGCCGGGGCATCGGCGGGGATCCCCTGCGCGGCGTCGGCGAGGGCGGCGACGAGCGCGCCGGCATCGGCGAAGCGCGCCGAGCGGTCCTTGGCCAGGAGACGGTCGACGATGGCGCCGAGCGCCGGCGGTACCGCGGGAGCGATGCGGCGGATGGTCGGCGGCGGCTGCGTGACGTGCGCGACGAGCACGGCCGATGGCGTCTCGCTCTCGAACGGGAAGCGCCCCGTGAGCGCGAAGAAGGCGAGGACGCCGAAGGCATAGAGGTCGCTGCGCCCGTCGAGCGTGTCACCCACCACCTGTTCGGGGCTCATGTAGAACACGGTGCCCAGGACCATCCCGGTCTGGGTGAGCGGCGCCGCCTGCTGCAACCGGGCGATGCCGAAGTCGGTGACCATCGCCCGCGTCCCGGTCGCGTCGAGGAGGATGTTCTCGGCCTTGATGTCGCGGTGCACGACGCCGCGGGCGTGGGCATATCCGAGCGCCGAGGCGACGTCGATGAGGAGCGGGACGAGCTCGGCCGGGGGATAGGGTCCGCGGGATCGGACCCGCTGGGCCATCGATTCGCCGTCCACGAACCCCATCACGAAGAAGACGAACTCCCCCAACTCGTCGGCGCGGTGGATGGGGACGATCCCCGGGTGCGCGAGAGCGGCTGCGGTGCGCGCCTCGCGAAGGAAGCGTTCACGCAATACCGGGTCGCTGGCCAGGTGATACGGGAGCGTCTTGATGGCGACGGGGCGGTCGAGCTTGAGGTCGCGCGCCAGGTACACGATGCCCATGCCGCCACGGCCTATCTCGCGCTCGATGCGATACTGTCCGTCGAGGGCGCGGGCGAAGGCGAGAGTATCGGCGGACGCGGATGACATCGGGGCGAGGAAGAGTAAGGGCGGCGCGCACCCCGGGGGTGGCCCGGGCGCGGGGATGGAGGTCGCGGTCCCTACGGGGCAAAGGTGCCGAGGGATGCATCGGGTGGGGAGGGGCGGGTGGTGCGCCATGACGCGCGGGGGGGGGGGGGCGTTGGGCATGCGCGGTGGCCCTAAGTGAGGCCGTGGCAAACGGTTAGACCGGTCCGACCACCGGGCACATCGTCTGGGCGCGTATTACATTGCCCCCCCGGTCGAAAACCGGCCTGCGGGCACGACGATTCCGCTTCGGCAGGCCGCCGGCTCTCCCTTCACGTTCGGTGCATTCCATGGCGACCATCAGCGCTCCGGCTCCCGAGACCGCGCACGACACCTTCCCGATCAACGGGACCGACTACATCGAGTTCTACGTCGGCAACGCCAAGCAGGCATCGCACTACTATCGTGCCGCCTTCGGCTTCCAGGTGGTCGCCTATCGCGGCCCCGAGACCGGAACGCGCGATCGCGCGAGCTACGTCCTGCAGCAGGGGAAGATCCGCTTCGTGCTCACGACGGCGATCCGCCCCGACCTGAGCCCCGAGGCCGCCTTCATCGCCGAGCACGTGCACAAGCACGGCGACGGCGTCCGCGACCTGGCCATGTGGGTCGACGACGCGCGCGACGCCCACGCCAAGGCCGTCGAGCGCGGGGCGCAGTCGGTGCACGAACCGCGCGTGCTGCGCGACGACGATGGCGAGGTGGTCATCGCCGCGATCCGGACCTATGGCGAGACGATCCACTCGCTCGTGGAACGCCGCAACTACACGGGCCCCTTCATGCCGGGCTTCCGCTCCGCGGCGCCGCACTTCCAGGGGACGCCCGTCGGCCTGCAGTACGTCGACCACTGCGTCGGCAACGTCGAGCTGGGGAAGATGAACCACTGGGTCGACTTCTACGCCGACGTGATGGGCTTCCGCAACCTCCTCACCTTCGACGACAAGGACATCTCGACCGAGTACTCGTCGCTCATGTCCAAGGTGATGGCCAACGGGAACGACCGGATCAAGTTCCCGATCAACGAGCCGGCGACGGGGAAGAAGAAGTCGCAGATCGAGGAATACCTCGAGTTCTACGTCGGCCCCGGGGTGCAACACATGGCGCTGGCCACGGACGACATCATCGGCACGGTGACGGCGCTGCGCGACCGCGGGGTGGAGTTCCTCTCCGTCCCGACGTCCTACTACGACGAGCTGCAAGCCCGTGTCGGCAGGATCGACGAGCCCGTGGACGCCCTGGCCCGGCTGGGGATCCTCGTGGATCGCGACCCCGACGGCTACCTCCTCCAGATCTTCAGCAAGCCGGTGCAGGATCGCCCCACCGTCTTCTACGAGATCATCCAGCGCAAGGGGGCCAAGAGCTTCGGCAAGGGGAACTTCAGGGCGCTCTTCGAGTCGATCGAGCGCGAGCAGGCGCTGCGCGGGAATCTCTGATAGAGGCAGAAGACGAGAAGACGAGCAGACGAGAAGACGAGCGGCGGCCTCGGGCTCGCGTCTCCCACACCTTCCTCACCAACATCCCATGCCGTTCTACCACGCGTTAGGCAGCATTCCGCGCAAGCGGCACATCGTGTTCCGTCGCCCCGACGGTGGGCTGTACGCCGAGGAGCTGATGGGGCACGAGGGCTTCGTGGGGACGTCGTCGCTCCTGTACCACACCCATCCGCCCACCACCGTGAAGTCGGCGCGCAAGGTGTGCGACGCGAAGCTCGAGGCCGACGAGGACACGTCGCTCCGGCATCGCCACTTCCTCACGGCGCGCGCACGCAAGGGCGGGAGCGCCACGCTCGACCGCATCCCGCTCCTCTTCAACAGCGACATCGCGATGGCCTACGTCGAGCCCGACCGCATCGACGCGCACTTCTACCGCAACTCGCAGGCGGATGAGGTGATCTACGTGGCGGAAGGGGAGGGGACGCTCGAGTCGGTCTTCGGCGACCTCCCCTACCGGTCGGGCGATTACGTCGTCATCCACCGCAACATCACGCACCGCTGGCGGCTCGACGCCTCCAGGCCGAGCAAGTTCCTGGTGATGGAGAGCCGCGGCCATGTGCGCTTCCCCCGCCGCTACCGCAACGACTTCGGCCAGCTGCTCGAGGGCGCCCCGTTCAGCGAGCGCGACATCCGGCGCCCCATGGTGCTCGCGCCGCACGACGAGAAGGGCGACTTCCCCATCTACGTCAAGCAGTACGACGCGATCAACGAGCTCGTGCTCGACCACCATCCCTTCGACGTGGTCGGGTGGGACGGCTACTTCTACCCGTGGATCTTCAACATCCACGACTTCGAGCCGATCGTCGGGCGCATCCACCAGCCGCCGCCGGTGCACCAGACGTTCCAGGGCGACGGCTTCGTGATCTGCTCCTTCTGCCCGCGCCCGTACGACTTCGACGAGAACGCCATCCCCGCCCCGTACAACCACTCCAACGTGGACTCGGACGAGGTGCTCTTCTACGCGTCCAGCGAGTTCATGAGCCGGAAGGGGATCGAGTACGGCTCGATCACGCTCCACCCCGATGGCCTCCCGCACGGCCCGCACCCCGGACGCGCCGAGGCGTCGATCGGGGCCAAGTACACCAACGAGCTGGCCGTGATGATGGACTCGTTCCGCCCGCTCAAGGTGGCGAAGGCGGCAATGGCCTTCGAGGACCCGAAGTACCACCAGAGCTGGCTGGAACAGCAGCAGGCGGCGTTCAATCCGCCTACTTCGTAGGAGAAGACGAGAAGACGAGAGGACGAGGGGCGGGCGGCAGGGGCGCGGCGCCTCGTCTCACTTGGCTCTGGTTGCGGCTCGCGGCGGCGGGGGAGTGTGCTTCGCGTGGTCTGGGGGGCTCGGATCAACCGCGTGCGAGGGCGGCGAGCGCCTGGCGTGCCGGGGGGGTGAGGATCAGGGAGCCGGAGATCGCGGCGCGCTCGTACAGGAGCGTGTCCCAGTGCTCGGTTCCCGCCACGAAGGCGCGCTTGAGCTCGCGCACGGCTGCGGGGTTGGCGGCGGCCAGCTTGCGGGCGAGCGAATCGACGATCTCGTCGACCTCGGCCACCGAATCGGCGACCCGCGCGTACAGCCCGGCGCGCTCGGCCCAGGCGGCGTCGCGCCAGTCGTAGTCGACCGACATCGCGGTGAAGTGCCCGCGCCCGACCTTGTGCTCGATGACGGGGCCCACGACAAACGGTCCGATGCCGACGGCGAGCTCGCTCAGGCGCACCGAGGCGCCGCGCGTCGCGACACTGTAATCGGCGGCCGCGGCGAGCCCGACGCCTCCCCCCACGGCCTTCCCCTGAATGCGGGCGATCACGAACTGCGGGCATCGCCGCATGGCGAGGATCACGTGCGCGAAGCCGGAGAAGAAGACCTTCCCCTGGTGCTCGTCCTCGATACGGCGCAACTCGTCGAACGAGGCGCCGGCGCAGAACGGGCCGCTCCCTTCGCTGCGGAGAACGATCACGCGGACGTCGTCACGCACGGCGAGGGCGTCGAAGGTGGCCGCGAGTTCGCGCAGCGTGGCGCCGGGAAGGGAGTTCCCCTTGGGATGGCCGAACGTGACGGTCGCGATGCCGTGCTCGACGGCGTGGGAGATGGTGCCGGCGTCGAGCGGGGTGGGAGCGGACATGGGGCGGCGATTGGTTGATGGCGGAGGGTAAGGTAAGGGGGGGCCGCGCGTGAAGGGCAGCGATGGTGCCGAGGTGGTCGCCCTGCGCCCCCCCCCGGCCCCTCGCGCGTTCCCGCCCCATGCCCGATCATTGTGGCCCATGAGCGACGCGTTCGATCGGCTGCGCACAGCCCTCGCCGACCGCTACCGCCTCGAGCGCGAACTCGGCGCCGGCGGGATGGCGACCGTCTACCTGGCCGAGGACATCCGACACGGTCGCGAGGTCGCCATCAAGGTCCTGCATCCCGATCTCGGCGCTGCGCTGGGCGCCGAACGATTCCTGGCCGAGATCAAGACGACCGCACGGCTGCAGCACCCGCACATCCTCCCCCTGCTCGACAGCGGCGAGGCCGGCGGATCGTTGTTCTATGTCATGCCGTTCGTCGCCGGAGAGACGCTCCGCGCGCGGCTCGTGCGCGAGCGGCAACTCCCGGTCGACGACGCGCTGCGCATCGCGCGCGAGGTGGGAGACGCACTCGGCGCGGCACACGCCATCGGGATCGTGCATCGCGACATCAAGCCGGAGAACATCCTGCTCCAGTCGGGGCACGCACTGGTCGCGGACTTCGGCATCGCGCTCGCCGTGCACGAGGCCGCGGGTGCCCGCATGACGCAGACCGGGCTCTCGCTCGGCACACCGCAATACATGAGCCCCGAGCAGGCGATGGGCGAGAAGCAGATCGACGCCCGTGCCGACCTGTATGCGCTGGGCGCGGTGACGTACGAGATGCTGACAGGCGAGCCTCCGTTCACGGGGGCGACATTGCAGGCCATCGTCGCCAAGGTGGTGAGTGCCACTCCCGAGGCGCCGTCGCTCGTGCGACGGGCGATTCCGCCGCACGTCGAGGCGGCGGTGTTGCGCGCGCTCGAGAAGTTGCCGGCCGACCGATTCAGCTCGGCGGCCGATTTCACCGCCGCGCTCGAGGGAGGCGGGGCGGCGTCGTCGGGCACGAACGTCACGCCGTCACGCGTGGCGACGCCACCGCCCGTCGTCCACGCCGCCCCCGCGAGACGCTGGCTGGTCGCCTGGGGGGTGGTTGCAGCTGCGGCCCTTGCGGTGGGCTGGTGGATGGGCCGGCGCGGCGAGGCGGCGCCCTCGGTGGCGGCCGTCAGTGCGAGCCTGCTGCTCCCGGACTCGATGCGCATCCAGCCGCAGTTGGCGACCGCCGAGGGGACGGCGACGCTGGCGCTGTCGCCCGATGGGACAATGCTCGCCTTTGCCGGGAGCCACGGGACGCGGTCGCGACTGTTCCTGCGGCCGCTGTCGCAGTTCGCCGTGCGCGGGCTCGAGGGGACGGAGGGTGCTCAGGCACCGTTCTTCTCCGCCTCGGGAGAATCGATCTATTTCTTCGCCCTGGAAGGGGTGAAACGGGTGGTCCTCGCCGACGGGCGCGTCACCCTGATCCACCCCCCTCCCGCCGGCAGCTTCGAGGGCGAGGCGTGGGGGGGAACGGCGATGTCCGACGGGACGATCGTGCTGTCACAGCGCCTGGCGAGTGAGCTCCTCGTCCTCTCCCCCAGCGGCGACTCCATTCGAACCATTGCGTGCCGTGCCACCTGTGCCTTCCCGGCCGCGATGCCCGACGGACGGCACGTCCTCGCCACGAGCGGGGACTTCCTCTTCCTCGTCGACATCGGGACGGGCGAGGCGCGCCCCGTCACGCGACGGTCGGCGGCCGCCAGGGACGAGGGGGTGCGTGCGATGATGGCACGGGTGGACGGAGACGGGCACCTGATCTTCGCGCGCGACGGCCGCCTGTACGCGGCCCCCATCGACGCCGCCAGTGCCCGCCTGACGGGGGCAGCCGTCGTCGTCGTCGACAGCGTGCGCACCGAGAGCGGTCGGGGGGCTGCGCAGTTCGCGATCAACGGGGGCGGGACGCTGGTCTACGTGCCTGGCGACGTCATGACGCGCGGCATCCTCGTGCGGGCCGACCGGGCGGGGAAGCTGGACACCATCCCCGCCCCGGCGGACGAATATACCGCGCTCGACCTCACTCCCGACGGGCGTCGCGTGGTGGCGCGCGTCGGGGTGCCAGGGGACGCCAAGCTGGTGGTCATCGATGTGGCGACGGGGCGTGTCCTCCCGTGGATCGCGGGGGGATCGCTGGGCGCGCCGAGGTGGACGGCCGACGGCCGGCGCGTGGCCTTCGTGCGCAACGACTCGGGCTTCATCGGTGACCCGGAGGCGAATGCGAGCCCACTGCCGCTCCCGGGCGGGACGGCGATCCTGAGTGTCGTGACGCCGCTCAACGACTCGGCGGCCTTCCTCTCGCAACTCGGGGATTCGGTCGGCGTCCTGGTCCATGGACAAACGGTTGGCAGCAGGTTGCCGGTGCCGTCTTCGGCGATCCTCGCGGCCACGGGGGACGGGCGCTGGGTCATCGCCCAGCACCTCAGGGGGGAGGACAACGGCGCCATCGTCGCGTACGCGATGGACGGGAGCGGGCGTCGCGCCGTGATCGCCCCCGGATCGTTCGGGATGCCGGCATGGGTCGCGGGCGGGAGTGAGGTCATCGCGGCGGAGGTCCTGATTGCCCGCGCCCCCGCGGCCGCCGGCGGGACGCGCCAGACGTTCTATGCCATGCGCTACGATCCGACGCAGGCGTCGCCCTTTGGCGCGCCGCAGCAGCTGTTCACCGCCGCGGTGGCCGACTTTCCGGGGCGCAACTTCGCCGTCGGAGGGGCGGGGCGTCGCTTCGTCTTCAAGCAGCACATTGCCACCGCGCCGCTGCGCGAGGTGCGGGTACTGACGGCGTGGCACGATCGGTTGCGTGACGAGGGGGGCGAGCGCGCGCGTTAGGCGCTGGTGGTCGGCGCGCATCGTGGTGGCGCCCGATGTCGCCGATGGCGTGTTCCCCCATGTCCCATTCGATCGGACTGGCCAGTCCTAATACCGGCCATCGGCTCGCGCAAGACTTTGTTGTGGTTGGAGATGCGGAGATACTTCAGGGACGCGCTGTCCCCGAGGCCGCCCCGCGACCGTGCCGGGCCGGGGCGCTGGTGTATGACCTCATTGGTCCGATTCGATTCACGCGACGCGCAGGAGCAGAATCCATGACGCAGACCACCGCCCCCACGGGAGAGGACGCCGCCCGCCTGGCCGCCTTCGAGGCCCGCATCGCCCGCGGCGAGGTCATCGAGCCCAAGGACTGGATGCCGCTGCGCTACCGGCAGCAGCTCATCCGGATGATGTCGCAGCACGCGCACTCGGAGACGGTGGGGATGCTCCCGGAGGGGAACTGGATCACGCGCGCCCCGTCGCTGCGGCGCAAGATGACGCTCATCGCCAAGGTGCAGGACGAGGCGGGGCATGGCCTGTACATCTACTGCGGGACGGAGACGCTGGGCGTCGACCGGAGCGAGCTGCTGGAGCAGCTGCACAACGGGACGGCCAAGTACTCGTCGATCTTCAACTATCCCACGCTGTCGTGGGCCGACATCGGGATCATCGGCTGGCTGGTGGACGGGGCGGCGATCGTGAACCAGACGACGCTGGCCAAGACCTCGTACGGCCCGTATGCGCGGGCGATGGTCCGGATCTGCAAGGAGGAGAACTTCCACAAGCGGCAGGGCTATGAGATCGTCGCCACGCTCGCCGCGGGGACGCCGGAGCAGAAGGCGATGGTGCAGGACGCGCTCAACCGCTGGTGGTGGCCCACCCTGATGATGTTCGGGCCGAGCGACAAGGACTCGCCCAACACGGCCGAGCTGCTCAAGTGGGGGGTGAAGCGGAAGACCAACGACGAGCTGCGCCAGCGCTTCGTGAACCTGACGGTCCCGCAGGCGCAGGCGGTGGGGCTCACCTTCCCGGACCCGGTGCTGCGGTACGACGAGGCGACCGGGAACTGGGTGCACGGGGAGATCGACTGGGCGGAGTTCTGGGCGGTGGTGAAGGGCGACGGGCCGTGCAACCGGGAGCGCGTGGCCGCCCGCCGCGCGGCGCACGAGGCGGGGGCCTGGGTGCGCGAGGCGGCCGAGGCCCATGCCGCCAAGCAGCGCGCCGCGCGTCCCGCGGTCGCCGCCTAACGATCCGGCACGAGGATGACAGCCATGACCAGTGTTTCCGCCGACGCCCCGGCGCGCGCCACCGACAGCCAGTGGCCGCTGTGGGAAGTCTTCACCCAGGAACGGGCGGGCGACCCGCACCAGCACGCCGGGAGCGTCCACGCCGCCGACGCCGAGCAGGCGCTGCAGAATGCGCGCGACGTCTATTCCCGGCGCAACGAGGCGGTCTCGATCTGGGTCGTTCCCAGCATCACGATCGTCGCTTCCACGCCCGAGGACATGGGGCCGTTCTTCGACCCGGCCAACGACAAGGCGTATCGCCACCCGCAGTTCTACAAGACCCCGCGCGGGGTACGCGTCTTCTGAGAAGACGAGAAGACGAGAAGACGAGAGGAACGGCACCGTGGACGAACAGACTCGGCAGGACTTCTTCACCTATCTCCTCCGCCTCGGGGATGACCGGCTCATCCTCGGGCACCGGGTGTCGGAGTGGTGCGGGCACGGGCCGATCCTCGAGGAGGACATCGCCCTCTCGAACATCGCCCTCGACCTGATCGGGCAGGCCAACCTCCTGCTGCAGCTGGCGGGGAAGGTGGAGGGGAAGGGGCGCGACCAGGACGCGCTGGCCTACTTCCGTGAGGCGGTCGACTTCCGCAACGCGCTCCTCTGCGAGACGCCCAACGGCGACTTCGGCGACACGATCGTGCGCCAGTTCCTCTTCTCGCTCCACGCCCTCCTCGTGCTCGAGCAGCTGCAGCGCTGCGCCCACCCGGAACTGGCGGGGATCGCGGCCAAGGCGCTGAAGGAATCGCGCTACCACGTGCGCCACTGCGGCGAGTGGATCATCCGGCTCGGCGACGGAACCGAGGAGAGCCACCGGCGGGTGCAACGCGCGCTCGACGACGCGTGGCGCTTCGCGGGCGAGTTGTTCCTGGGCGACGAGACCGAGCAGCGGCTGGCGGCGCAGGGGCTGGCCGTCGATCCGGCGTCGGTCCGCGACGCCTGGCTGGCGCAGGTGAAAGAGGTCGTGGCGACGGCCACGCTCACCCTTCCCCCCGACGGCTCCATGATGCGCGGCGGCCGGACCGGACGGCACACCGAGCACCTCGGCCACCTCCTGGCCGAGATGCAGATCGTGGCCCGCAGCTTCCCGGGGGCGACGTGGTAGTCCGGGCCATGCCGTCGCGCGACGAGCTGTGGGCGATCCTCGACGAGGTGCGCGATCCCGAGGTCCCGGTGCTCAGCGTCGTGGAGCTCGGCATCGTGCGAGACGCGCGCATCGAGGGCGATCAGGTCGTGGTCGACATCACCCCGACCTATTCCGGGTGCCCCGCCATGCACGAGATCGAGCGCTGCGTGGCCGGCGCCTTCGCGGCGCGCGGAGTCGTGGCGCGTGTGCAGACCGTCTTCTCCCCCGCGTGGACGACCGACTGGATGTCGGACGCGGCGAAGGAGAAGCTGCGCGCCTACGGTATCGCCCCCCCGGGGCGCGCCGCCGATCAGGCGCTCATCCCGCTCATGCGGCGTGGGGCGGCGGTGCCGTGTCCCTTCTGCGGTTCGCGCGACACCGATACCCGCAGCGACTTCGGGTCCACGGCGTGCAAGTCGCTCCACTTCTGCAACGCCTGCCACCAGCCGTTCGAGCACTTCAAGGCGATCTGAGGCGCCGCCCGGCGAGCGCGCGACGCCGGGAAGGTGACGGTACGGCCCGTAGTGAATCGGTGACGCGCCCCCCACGGGGCGAGCGCATGATGCTCCCGTCCACACACCGGGAGCGTTCGCATGTCCGTCCCCATCCTGGCCATCGATGCCGAGCGAGCCATCGCCCTCGCCGACGAGCGCGCGCCGGCCACGCGCCTCGTCCACGAGCACGTCACCGGCCGTATCCTCGCCGCCTTCTTCGCCGTCCATCGCGAGCTGGGGCACGGATTCGCCGATGCCGTCTACCTGCGCGCCATCGTCCTCGAGCTGGCCTCGCGCGGGGTGCAGGCCGAGCAGGATGTGCCCCTGGGGGTGTTCTACAAGGGGCGCAAGGTCGGGACATATGCCGCCGACCTGCTCGTGGAAGGAAAGGTCGTCCTCTCCATCCGCACCGGGCCGGAGTTGAACGAGGGCGACCGCCTTCGCCTGCTCAACTGCATGCGCTGCTCGCAGGCCGAGGTGGGCATGCTCCTCCACTTCGGGCCCAAGCCCGACTTCCGCCGCTTCCTGGGGCGGGTCGTGGTGGAGCAGGGGGCCAGCGATGCCGGCGGGCGCGGGGCGCGAAGAGACGCGCACGACTGACGCGCATCGGGCTGGCACCCGCGCCCGCCGCCCGCGCCCGCCGGCTGCGCAAGCGCCGCTTCCAGCTCCCTACATCCGCACCAGCGCGTCGATTCGCGCCGCGATCTGCGCCGGCGAGGGCAGGACGGCGTCGAGGAGCACGGGGTGATACGGCATCGGGACGTCGTCGACACAGAGACGCTCCACCGGGGCGTCGAGGTGCCAGAACGCCTCCTGCGCCAGCACGGCGCCGATCTCGGCGCCGAAGCCGGCCGTCTTCGTGTCTTCGTGGACGATGAGGCAGCGCCCGGTCTTCTTCACCGAGTCCAGCACGCGCGCCTTGTCCCACGGCGCGATGCTGCGCAGGTCGATGAATTCCACCGAGACATCGGTCATCGCCAGGGCGTCGGCGCAGCGGTGCACCATCGCCCCCCAACTGACGAGCGTCAGCTCGGTCCCCTCCCGCAGCGTCGCCCCCACGCCGAGCGGGACGATGTAGTCGTCGCCGGGGTAGTGGGCGCTCCCGTCGCTGGTCATCAGGAGCGAGCGGTGCTCGAAGAAGATGGTGGGGTTGGGGGAGCGCATGGCCGCGCGCAGGAGTCCCACGGCATCGGCGGCGTTCGAGGGAATCGCCAGCTGCCAGCCGATCGCGTGCGCCCACAGCACCTCGGCGCTGAGGGAGTGCCAGGGATCGCCGACATCCTTCCCGAAACCGCCCGGCATGCGTACGACCATCGGGGCGCAGAACCGGTTGGCGGTGCGCCAGCGCATCGTCCCCGTGTTGTTCAGCTGCTCCGTGGCGGGGTCGGCGTACTTGCGGAACTGGATCTCGGCGACCGGGACCAGCCCGGCGATCGCCATCCCCGAGGCGCGCCCGATGATCCCCTCTTCCGAGAGCGAGGTGTCGAAGACGCGTCCGGGGCCGAACTGCTTCTGCAGCCCCTCGGTCACCAGGTGCACGCCGCCCTTCACGCCGACGTCCTCGCCGAACACGACGAGCCTGGGGTTCACCTCGAGCTCGCGACGGAGCGTGCGGCGGATCGCCTCCTGGAAGCGAACCATCTCGCCCCCCTCGGACGGCTCCGTCGTCCCGCCCAGCGCCCGGCGCTCGGCGGCGGTGAGGCCGCCTAACGCCTGATCGTCCGGGGCATCGGCCTCGGCGTACCGGTGGCGCAGGATGGTCACCGGGTCGGGGGCCGGGCGCGCGCGTGCCCCCTCGAGCCCGGCGGCGACGTCGCGCGCCACCTCTCGCTCCAGCGCCTCCCACTCCGTGATGCCGAGGTGCGCGGGGACCAGGAAGTCGCGCAGGCGCGGGAGCGGGTCGCGCTTGAAGTCCTCGGCGATCTCCTCGTCGGTGCGATACCCCTTCTGGTTGTCGGGGCCGGAGTGCGACGACAGGCGCGGCACCGTGAGGCGCACCAATGCCGGGCCCTCGCCGGCGCGGACGTGATCGACGCAGGCCTTGATGAGCGACGCGGCCTGGGCGGGGTCGGTGCCGTCGCCGTCGCGGATGAAGAGATTGCCGAACGACGCCAGGTTGCGGGCGATGTTCGCCCCGGGGGTTTGCATCTCCCCCCGGACCGAGATGCCGAGGTTGTTGTCCTCGATGTAGAAGAGCACGGGGAGCTTGAGCGTCGTCGCCATGGTCAGCGCCGACCAGAAGCCGTTGGTTGCGACGGATCCGTCGCCTCCCAACGCCACGGCCATCGCCCCGCGCCACGAGGCATCGCCCAGCACGTCGCGATGATACTGGATCGACTGCGCCCACCCCGCCACGGGGGTGTACTGCGACCCGACGTCGCCCGACATGGGGAGGACCTTGGGGCCCTGGCGGGTGGGGAGGTTGCACACGACGCCGATGTCGCGCCCATCGCTGAAGCCTCCCGCGCGGCCGAGCGGGGAGCCGAGGGCGTCCTCGATCTCCAGGCCGAGGGAGAGGAGGAGGGGGCGCGACCGGTAGTACGCCCCCGCGGCATCGTGCGGGTGGTCGATGAAGCTCCCCAGGATCGCCTGCGCCATGTCGTGGCCGCGCGCGGAGAACTGGTAGAGCACCAGGTGATCCTTGGGGACGTGTGCGCGGTTCCGGTTGGTGGTCTCCTCCACGTCGTCGAGTGCGCGGGAAACCAGCGTGTGGTAGGCGATGCGGCGCCAGTCCATCCGGGGCGGGACCATTCGTGCCTCCTCGCCGGCCGCCCCGTCGCGGGTGCCATCGGGAGAAGGACGCGCGCCGGCCGTGCCACGGCGCGGCGTGGCGCTCTTCGACGAGGGGCGGGCGGATGACTTGGGACGCGACATGGCAGGCAGCGAAAGGATCGTGGGCGGCGACTGCGTGGCGCCTCGATTCCGAAGGGTGGCGCCGTGGTCATTGGCTGGGAGAAATCTATCGGATGGTGGTCACGCGCGCCCCGAAAGTGGGGCGGTGGTGTGCGGCGGGGTGCGCGGCGCTGCACATTACCTCGCCGTGCCACCTCGCAGGGGGCGCACCGCCCTGTCGACTTCACTCCTCCCACTCCGTATCGCATGACGAAAGCCGACTGGCGCCGTGCTGGCGTGCTCCTCCTCGCATTGGCAATCGCCACGCCGACCGGCGCACAGAAGGTTTCGCCCGTGCGTCCCGGCGCCCGGACGGCGGCTCGACCGGTTGCGGGGGGCGTGCTGACGGCGGCAGAGCGGGGCGCGCTGGTGCGGGTGGCGGGCGTGGAGGATGCGCGTGCGTTAGGCGCGGGCGGGGTGGAGGCGCTGCGCGCGGCGGCGGGGCACGCGTCGCCCGTGGTGCGACGCGCGGCGGTGCGTGCGCTCGGGCGGTTGCAGCGCCCGGACCAGCTCGATGCGATCGACGCGGCGCTGGACGATTCGGATGCGCGCGTGCGGCTCGAGGCGGCCAATGCCATCGGGCAGGCGCTGCAGGGGCTTCGCGCGATGGCCCCCGGCGACGACAAGCGGCGGGCCTACCTCGACGACGCCGTGGACGCCCTGGTCCGGACGGCGGAGCGCCATCCGGACCCGGCCTTCCTCGGCGTGTCGGCGCGCACGCTGGGACGCCTTCCGTACGCCGACAGCGTCGTCTCGCGCGAGGTCGAGCGCGTGCTGGTGGAGATGGGAGACCGGGTGGGGGGCGGCAAGCGGGCGCTCGTGCGATCCGACGCCCGGGTGGCGATGGGGATCATGCATGGGCTCTACTCCCTCGCACGGGCGCGCCGGCAGACGGGGGCGCCGTCGGCGGGAGCGCTGGCGGCGATGCGCTGGGCGACCTCGTTCGGAACCGATTCGGCGGGGGGGATCGCGGGGGGTGGCGCCGAGGCCAACGCGCAGGTGCGTCGTCTCGCCTGGCTGGGGTTGGCGGCCGCCGGCGACACGTCGGCCGGGCTCGTGCGGCGCGCGCAGCGCGATGCGGACGAGCAGGTGCGCCGACTCGCCGTGGTCGCGGCGGCGGCGCTGCGCGACACGGCGACGCGGCGCGCGGTCATCGCCGCGTCGCTCGACGACCGCTCGTTCCTGGTTCGCTTCGAGGGGGTGCGCGCCTATCGCGCGCTTCCCGCACCGCGGTCGTGCGCGCCGCTGGTAGCGGCCACGAGCGACGCCAACCCGCACGTGGCGCTGGCGGCGATCGATGCGCTCGGGACGTCGTGCGACGACCGCGCCCGCGCCGCCGACACCCTCAGGGCGATCGCCGACGGGAGCAATGCCACGCAGGCGGCGCGGCCCAGGGGAGGGACCAGCTGGCACCGGCACGCGCACGCCCTCGCCGCCCTCGCGCGCGTGGCGCCCGGCCAGGCCATTCCGCTCCTGCGGCGGGATGCGCGTCACCCGTTGTGGCAGGTGCGCCTCTACGTGGCGCGGGCAGCGGCGGAGGTGCGCGACACGCTCACCCTGACGTCGCTGGCGTACGACACGAACGGCAACGTGCGCGAGGCGGCGCTGGCCGGGATCTCGGCGACGGTGGGGCACGTCGCCGACCAGCTCTTCAGCGCGGCGCTGACGTCGAACGAGTATCAGGTCGTGCTCGCGGCGGCGACCGCGCTCCAGGGGGCGCGCGCCGGCGACTCCGTCGTCGCGGCATTGTTCGCCGCACTGGAGCGGATTACCGCCGAGCGGCGCGAGACGTCGCGCGACCCGCGCGTCGCCCTGCTGGAGCGCATCGGGGAGCTGGGGGAGGCGCGACACGCCGCTCGCCTGGGTCCGTTCACGACCGACTTCGATTCCACGGTGGCACGCCGTGCGGCGACGATCCTGGAGCGGTGGACGCTCCGCCGCGTGGTAGCGGCTCCCAAGCCGCTGGCGCCGCCGAGCGAGCCCGTGTCCGCGGTGATCGGGAGCGACTTGCGCCTGATGGTCAAGATGTCGGGCGCCAGTGGCGGCGGGTCGTTCGTCGTGCGGCTGGACGCCGACGCGGCGCCGGTGACGGTGGCCCGGCTCGTCCGCCTGGCGCGCGCCGGCTACTATGCCGGGCTGACGTTCCATCGTGTGGAGCCCGCCTTCGTGATCCAGGGCGGGAGCCCGGCGGCGAGCGAGTACGTGGGTGACGGCCCGTTCATGCGGGACGAGCTGGGGCTGGCGAGCCATCTCCGCGGGACGCTGGGGATCTCGACGCGGGGGCGGGACACCGGCGATGCGCAGCTCTTCGTCAACCTCACCGACAACTTCCGCCTGGACCACGACTACACGGTGTTCGGGGAGATCATCCAGGGGCGGGAGGTGGCGGAGGGCGTGCTGGAGGGAGACGTGATCGAGCGCGTGGACGTGGTGCGCGTGCGGTAGCTCCGACTAGCTTTCGCGCGAGATCCCCCGCGCGAGCGCGACCGCCGCGCCGGGCCATCCAATCGCGGGACACGGCATGAGCGAGACGGCAATCCTGCACGACGTGGCGGACGGGGTGATGCGCATCACCCTCAACCGCCCTGACGTCCTGAACGCGTTCGACATGGCGATGGGGCGCCAGCTGCAATCGGTGCTCGACCTGGCGGCGGCCGACCGTGCCGTTCGTGCGGTCCTGGTGACCGGCGCGGGGCGCGCCTTCTGCGCGGGGCAGGACCTGGGCGCGGTCTCGCTCGACGCACCGGCTGGCCCCCCCGACCTGGGGAACGTCGTGCGCGAGCTGTGGAACCCCATCATCCGGCGCATCCGGCAGTTGGGGAAACCCGTGGTGGCGGCGGTGAACGGGGTGGCGGCGGGCGCCGGGGCCAACGTGGCGCTGGCGTGCGACCTGGTGCTCGCCTCGCGCACCGCGTCGTTCATCCAGGCGTTCAGCAAGCTCGGCATCATTCCGGACAGCGGCGGGACGTTCTTCCTCCCGCGGCTGGTGGGGACGGCACGGGCGACGGCGCTGATGTTCCTGGCGGAGAAGGTGCCGGCCGAACAGGCGGCGGCGTGGGGGATGATCTGGCGCGTGTGCGAGCCCGAGGCGCTGGTGCCGGAGGCGGAGGCGCTCGCGCGGCAGCTGGCGACGCTCCCCACGCGCGGCTTCGCCTTGACCAAGCAGGCCATCAACGCGTCGATGACCAACGACGTCGTGGCCCAGCTCGACGAGGAGGAGCGGCTCCAGCGCGAGGCCGGCCACACTCACGACTTCGTCGAGGGGGTACGGGCCTTCCTCGAGAAGCGCACGCCGGAGTTCCGCGGTGAATAGCCTGGGGGGATCGACGATCGTCGGCGTGGTGGGCGCCGGCGCCATGGGGAGCGGGATCGCGCAGGTGGCGCTGGTGCACGGGCACCGCACGCTCGTCACCGACGCCTCCCTCGCGGCCGTGCACCGGGTGCGCGACACCATCGCCGCCTCGCTGCAGCGCGAGGTGGACAAGGGGCGGATGACCAACGATGCGATGCAGGCGGCGCTCGCCCGGCTGGAGCTCGTGGAGCCGGAATGGGGGGTGGGGCCGCTGCGCGAGTGCGGACTGGTGATCGAGGCGATCGTCGAGGAGCTGGGGGTGAAGGAGGCGACCTTCCGGGCGCTGGAGCAGGTGGTCCGCCCCGATTGCGTGCTGGCGACGAACACGTCGTCGCTCTCGATCGCCGCGATTGCGGCCGGGTGCAATCGTCCCGAGCGGGTGGTCGGCGTGCACTTCTTCAACCCGGCGACGGTGCTCCCCCTGGTGGAGGTGATCGCCGGGGTCCGGACCGACCCGGCGGTCGCCGGGCGCGTGGCGCGGCTGGTGGACGGGTGGGGGAAGGTGACGGTGCGCGCGGCCGACACTCCGGGATTCATCGTGAACCGGATCGCCCGCCCGTTCTACGGCGAGGCGCTGCGGATGCTCGAGGAAGGGGTGGCCGACGTGGCGACGATCGACTGGGCGATGAAGGCGATCGGCGGCTTCCGCATGGGGCCGTTCGAGCTGATGGATTTCATCGGCCACGACGTGAACTACGTGGTGACCGAGCGCGTCTGGACGGCGATGTACTTCGATCCGCGCTACCGCCCGTCGCTCACGCAGAAGCGCCTGCTGGAGGCGGGGTTGCTGGGGCGCAAGAGCGGGCGCGGTTTCTACGACTACACGCCCGGTGCCGCAGCCCCCGAGCCGGTGAAGGACGAGACGCTGGGGACGATCATCTTTCGCCGGACGCTGGCGATGCTGGTCAACGAAGCGGCCGACGCGCTCTACCTGCGGATCGCCAGCGCGCCGGACATCGAGCTGGCCATGACCAAGGGCGTGAACTACCCCAAGGGGCTCCTGGCCTGGGGGAACGAGATCGGGCTGGAGAAGCTCCTCGACCACCTGGAGGCGCTGCAGCACGAGACGGGGGAGGATCGCTATCGCCCGAGCCCGCTCCTGCGCCGGATGGTGCGCAACGCCGAGCGGTTCGCCGTGTGAGCGGGGGCGCCAACGATCCGCAGCATCTCGCCGAGCGGGTGGTGCGGCGGATGCTCGCCTCCGATGCGCTGAGCCGCTGGCTGGGGCTGGAGGTCGTCGCGATCGCCCCGCGCCGTGCGACCTGTCGCATGACGGTGCGTCCGGAGATGGTGAACGGGTTCGGGGTGGCCCACGGGGGCGTCGCCTTCTCGCTGGCCGACTCGGCCTTCGCCTTCGCCTGCAACACGCACGGCACCGTCACCGTGGCCGTGGACAACACCATCACCTACCCGGCGGCGATCCACCCGGGCGACGTCCTCACCGCGGTGGCGGAAGAGGAGGCGTCGTCCCACCGGCTGGGGTACTACCGCGTCGTCGTCACCAACCAGGCGGGGGTGGTGGTGGCGCTCTTCAAGGGGACCGCGTACCGCACGTCGCGTCCCCACTTCCCGGACGAGACCCGACATGCGTGATGCCTACATCGTCGACGGCGTGCGGACGCCGATCGGCTCCTTTGCTGGCGCCCTGAGCGGCGCGCGCCCGGACGACCTGGCGGCGCTGACCATCCGCGAGCTCCTGCGCCGCGTGGAGCGGGTGGAGGGGGAGAAGGTCGCCGACGTCATCTTCGGTTGCGCCAACCAGGCGGGGGAGGACAACCGCAACGTGGCCCGCATGGCGTTGCTGCTGGCGGGGCTCCCCGTGACCGTCCCCGGCGAGACGGTGAACCGGCTGTGTGCCTCGGGATTGAGCGCGGTGGCGAGTGCGGCGCGGGCGGTGCGCCTCGCCGAGGGCGACCTCTACGTGGCCGGCGGCGTGGAGAGCATGTCGCGCGCCCCGTACGTGCTGTCCAAGGGGGCGACCCCCTTCGCCCGCGACGCCCAGCTCTTCGACACCGCCTTGGGATGGCGCTTCGTGAATCCGGCCATGCGCGAGCAGTACGGCGTCGACTCGATGGGGCAGACGGCGGAGCACGTGGCCGAGCAGTGGAAGGTCTCGCGTGAGGACCAGGATGCCTTCGCGCTGCGCTCACAGCAGAAGGCGGCAGCGGCGCGCGCCTCGGGGCGCCTGGCCAGCGAGATCGTCGCGGTGCCGGTCCCGGGAGCGAAGAAGGGGACGACGGTGGAGGTGAGCGCGGACGAGTTCCTCCGCCCCGACACCACGCTCGAGGGGTTGGCCCGGCTGCGGCCCGCCTTCCGCACCGATGGCAAGGGATCGGTGACGGCGGGGAACTCGTCGGGGATCAACGATGGCGCGTGCGCGCTGATGATCGCGTCGGAACCGGCGCTCAAGCAGGAGGGGCTGGCCCCGTTGGCGCGCATCGTGGCCAGCGCGGCCGCCGGCGTGGAGCCGCGCATCATGGGGATCGGCCCCGTCCCGGCGACCCGGCTGGTGATGCAGCGCTCGGGGCTGACCATGGACGACATGGACATCATCGAGCTCAACGAGGCGTTCGCCGCGCAGTCGCTGGCGTGCCTGCGCGAGCTCGGGGTGGCCGACGACGATCCGCGCGTGAACCCGAACGGGGGGGCGATCGCGCTGGGGCACCCGCTGGGGATGTCGGGGGCGCGCCTCGCCCTCACCGCCACCCGCGAGCTGCAACGCACGGGGAAGCGCTACGCGCTGTGCACCATGTGCATCGGCGTGGGACAGGGCTTCGCCATGATCCTGGAGCGCGCGTAGAGATGATCTACCGCTTCAACGGCGTGACCCCTGTCGTCCACCCGTCGGCATTCGTCCACCCGCAGGCGGTGATCACCGGCCAGGTGACCATCGGACGCGACGTCTACATCGGCCCCGGCGCGGCCCTCCGCGGCGACTGGGGGGCGATCGAGGTCGGCCACGGGTGCAACGTGCAGGAGAATTGCACGGTGCACATGTTCCCCGGCGTCACCGTCGTCCTCGAGGACGGCGCGCACATCGGGCACGGGGCGGTGATCCACGGGGCCCGCATCGGGCGCAACGCCCTGGTCGGGATGAACGCGGTCGTCATGGACCATGTCGTCATCGGCGCCGGGTGCATCGTGGGCGCCCTCTGCTTCGTCCCCGCCGAGATGCAGGTCCCCGAGCGCAAGGTCGTGGTGGGGAACCCGGCCCGGGTGGTCAAGGATGTCTCCGACGAGATGCTGGCGTGGAAGAGCGAGGGGACGGCGCTCTACCAGGCGCTCCCCGCCCAGCTGCACGCCACGCTGGAGGCGGCCGACCCCCTGCACGAGAAGCCCCCGGGCTGGGGGATGCGCGCCTTCCCCGCGCTCAAGCCCTGGAGCCGGACGAAGGAGTAGCCCCGTCTCGTCGTCTCGTCTTCTCGTCTTCTCCTCTTCTCGTCTTCTCGTCTTCTCGTCTTCTCGTCTTCTATTTCGTCGGTGCGCTCGCCTTGGAGTCCGGCGAACGCCGGTCGTTGACGCCGTACGATGTCCGCGTCTTCGCATCGTACCAGATGCTGTGCGCATCGCCCTGCGAGCGGGTCGGCGTGCCACGCAGGACGTGTCCCATCCCCTCCAACTCGGCGCGCGCGTCGGCCGGGATGGCCCCCTCCTCGTAGCGCACCTCGTCGGGGAGCCACTGGTGGTGCACGCGCGGAGCGTCGACCGCGGCGCGGAGGGGAAGCCTGAAGGCGACCACGCCGAGCACCACGTCGATGACGGTGTTCGGAATGGTGCGCCCGCCGGGGGAGCCCGTGACGAGCAGGAGCTCGCCGTTTCGGGCGACGATCGTCGGCGTCATCGAGGAGAGCATGCGCTTGCCGGGGGCGATCACGTTAGGCGGCGTCCCGATGTCACCGCGCGTGGAGGTGTAGCCGGGCTTCTTGTTGAAGTCTCCCATCTCGTTGTTGAGCAGGAAGCCCGCCCCCCGCACGACCACCCCTGAGCCGTACCCGCCCTCCAGGGTGTACGTCACGGCGACCGCGTTCCCCGCCGCGTCCACCACCGAATAGTGCGTCGTCTCCGTCGGTTCGGCCGGCGCGACGAGCGCCCCGCCCAGCGTCACCGAGCTCGAGGCGCGGCCGGGGTCGATGCTGCGTGCCAGCGAATCGGCATATGCCCTCGAGGTCAGGCGCTCCACCGGGACGGCCCCGAAGTCGGGATCCCCGAGATAGCGCGCCCGGTCCAGGTAAGCTCGGCGTGCCGCCTCGATGCGCAGGTGCAACCAGTCGCTCGACGTGCGCGCAAATCGCTCGGCGGTCAGCGCCTCCAGCTGGTTCAGCGTCTCGATCAGCACCACTCCTCCGGAGCTCGGCGGCCCCATGGCGACGATCTCGTGTCCCAGGTACGTCCCGCGCAGCGGGGCGCGCTCGACCGCCTGGTACTCCGCCAGGTCGCGCCTGGTGATGGCGCCACCGTGTGCTCGCATCTGCTCGGCGATCGAGTCGGCGATCCACCCGGTGTAGAAGGCGTCGGCCCCGCTGTCGGCGATGGCCCGCAGCGAGCGCGCCAGGTCGGGGAGGCGCAGGCGATCCCCGGCGCGCCATGGCTGCCCCCCGGCCCTGCCGTACGTGGCGACCGATGCGGGAAAGGGAGCGAACGTCGTCTTCAGTTCGCGGTTGAGCTCCTCGGCGAGCGCCCTGGACAACGGGAAGCCGCGACGGGCCAGCTGCGCCGCGGGGAGGACGACATCGCGCCACGGGAGCTTCCCGAGCTTGCGGTGCGCCAGCTCCATCCCGCGCACCGTCCCCGGAACACCGGGGGCCAGCCACCCCGAATCCGTACGCGCGTACGCGATGGAGCCGTCAGGGTCGAGCATCATCGTCGGCGTCGCGCTCAGCGGCGCCTTCTCGCGGAAGTCGAAGGTGGTCGCCTCGCCGTTTGCCATCCGCACCACCATGAAGCCTCCCCCGCCGATGTTCCCCGCCGACGGATGGGTGACCGCCAGGGCGAAGGCGGTGGCCACCGCGGCGTCGACCGCATTGCCGCCGCGGGCGAGGACCGAGGCACCGATGTCCGACGCGATGTCCGACACCGAGACCACCATCCCACGCCGCGAGGCGACGGCGCCCACGCCTTCGGGAGGAATTGCGGTACCGGCACGTACCGTCGATTGCGCCGCGACCCCTCCAGCAGGCGAGGCGCAGGCGAGGAGGAGGAGCGCCAGGATCATGGTGCGGCGACGGGGGCGAGGCACGGCGTGAAGGGCGCGCTCGCGGGCGGCATGGAGGGGGGGCGTCGGCATGGCGGGACGATATCGCCCGGCCGCGACGCTGGCCACCCACGCGCGAGGGGAGGCGGCCCGAGGCCACCCCCCGTCTCCTGTTCGCGTGTCCCGGGGACGCGATCAGGCCTTGCGTGCCCCGCCCGCCTGGTGGAAGTGCTCGTCGTTGGCGTGCTCCCAGTCCCAGAGCGCCTCGGGGTGATGCGAGCGCCACAGGAAGCGCCCCATCACGACCGCGCCGAGAATGTTCCCGACGAGCCCGTAGATCCACGCCCGCCCCCCGAAGATCGGGTTCTGCGACGCGAGTCCCGTGAGGTTGAGGAGGATCAACTCGAGCACCAGGAGCAGCATGATGAGGCCGAAGGCCAGCGACGGCTTGCGCTCGGCACCGTTGTACAGGTAGCTGGCCACGACGCCGATGATGGTGACGCCGATGAACAGCGCGACCAGCCAGGTGACCACGTGAGCCGGGAAGCCACGCCCCCCGAAGCCGAGACCTAACGCCTGATAGATCCAGGCGCCGAGCAGGGCGGCGGTCACGCCGATGCGGTCGGTGAGCGCGTCGATCGCGAAGGTCCACACGGCGATCGCGGTGGCCCCGAGCGTGCCGGCAAGCACGCCCTCGCGAAGTGGATGACGACTCAGCATGGCTCCTCCTGCGAAGGTGAGCGTGCAGCGGCATCCCTGCGGTCGGACGCCTCCGGCTGGAGACGCCGCCCTCCTACGCTTGGCGCGGGGCGTCGGGGTGTAAAGAGCGAACCACGGACGGCCCCGTGCTGGAAACCCGCACGGCCCGGGCCGCCAACCGGCCAGGACGAGGGATTACCTTTCCCGCCGGCGCCCCGGCGCCGCTCCCCCATATCGTCCAGACCTCTCATGCGACTCCAGAACTACGCCCTCGGCCAGTGGGTGCTGGGCACCAGTGCCGGCACCGACCTCTTCCACGCCGTCACCGGGGAGAAGGTGGCCGAAGCGAGCAGCGCAGGGCTCGACTTCAAGGCGATGCTCGACTACGCGCGGTCGGTCGGCGGTCCCAAGCTGCGGCGGATGACGTTCCACCAGCGTGCGCTGATGCTCAAGGAGATGGCCAGGTATCTCTCGGAGCGAAAGGATGCGTTGTACGCGCTCTCCACGGCGACCGGGGCGACGAAGGGCGATTCCTGGATCGATATCGACGGCGGGATCGGGACGTTCTTCGTCTACGCCAGCAAGGGGCGCCGCGAGTTCCCCAACGAGACGTTCTTCGTGGACGGCGCGCCCGAGGCGATCTCCAAGAACGGAACGTTCGTGGGGCGCCACGTCTGCGTCCCCCTCGAAGGGGTCGCGGTGCACATCAACGCCTTCAACTTCCCGGTGTGGGGGATGATGGAGAAGATGGCGCCGTCGCTCCTGGCGGGGGTCCCCTGCATCGTGAAGCCGGCCACGCTGACCTCCTTCCTGACGGAGGCCGCGTTCCGGATGATGCTCGAGTCGAGGATCCTCCCCGAGGGGGCCGTGCAGCTCATCTGCGGGAGCGCCGGTGACCTCCTCGATCACCTGGAGTGCCAGGACGCCGTCGCCTTCACCGGGTCGGCGTCCACCGGGCGCATGCTCAAGGAGTCGAAGCGCATTGTCGGCAACGCGGTGCGCTTCAACATGGAGGCCGACTCACTCAACTGCTCGATCCTGGGCCCCGATGCCGTCCCCGGCACCGACGAGTTCGACCTCTTCGTCAAGGAGGTCGTACGCGAGATGACGAGCAAGGCCGGACAGAAGTGCACCGCGATCCGGCGCACGATCGTCCCAGAGAACGTGATGGAGGACGTGGTCGCCGCGCTAAGGAAGCGTCTGGGCGACGTGAAGGTGGGGGATCCCTCGGCGGAGGGGGTGAAGATGGGCCCCCTCGCCGGGCGCGCGCAGGTGCGCGAGGTGCGCAAGGCGGCGGAGGCGATCCAGTCGGGGGCCGAGGTGGTCTTCGGCGGCGGCGAGGTGCAGGGCTTGGTCAACGCCGATGCGTCGAAGGGGGCGTTCTATCCCATCACCCTCCTCGCCTGCAACGATCCGTTCGCCAACCCCGCGCCGCACGAGATCGAAGCCTTCGGGCCGGTGAACACGGTGATGCCGTACGCCACCGTGGGCGACGCCATCGCCCTGGCGCGCCTGGGGAAGGGGTCGCTCTGCGGCTCCCTCTTCACCGCCGATGACGACGTGGCCCGGGACGTGGTCCTCGGCACGGCGGCCTACCACGGGCGGCTCTACGTCATGAACCGCCACAGTGCCAAGGAGGCGACGGGTCACGGCTCGCCGCTCCCGCACCTCGTGCACGGTGGGCCGGGACGCGCCGGCGGCGGCGAGGAGCTGGGAGGGGTGCGCGGGGTCATGCACTACATGCAGCGCACCGCGGTGCAGGGGGCGCCGCAGACGATCACCCGCATCACCAACGAGTGGATCGCCGGCGCCGACCAGCCGAGCGACCGGATTCACCCATTCCGCAAGTACTTCGAGGAGCTGGCCATCGGCGAGACCTACACGACCCACCGGCGAACCGTGACGGAGGCCGACATCGTCAACTTCGCCTGCCTGAGCGGCGATCACTTCTACGCCCACATGGACGAGATCGCGGCTCGGGAGTCGATGTTCGGGCGCCGGGTGGCGCACGGGTACTTCGTCATCGCGGCCGCGGCGGGACTCTTCGTGGACCCGGCGCCGGGACCGGTCATCGCCAATTACGGGATGGAGGGGCTCCGCTTCACCAAGCCGGTCTACGCGGGCGATACCATCCAGGCCAAGCTCACCTGCAAGCAGAAGACGGTGAAGGAGACGCCGGCGGACGGCGTGCCGCAGGGGGTGGTGGCGTGGGACGTGAACGTGTCGAACCAGGATGCGGAGCTCGTGGCGACGTACACGATCCTGACGCTGGTCCGCCGAAAATAGGGGGCGTCGGGGCGGTCCGGGGGGGGCGCTCGCCGGGTGTCGCGGTTTGGTGTAATGTTGCTGCAAGGATTTGCGTGACAGACTAAACGTCATGACAGCCACCGCTACGCCCATCGGGCATCAACTTTTCGTGGTTCCCCTCGAGCAGATCGACGCGCTCGTCCTCATCATCGACGACGAACCCCAGATCCGGCGGGCACTTGCCCAGATGCTGGAGGAGCGAGGGGCGCGAGTGATCTCCGCCGCGTCGGGCGGGGAGGGGCTTTCCCTCGCCGCGTCCCGGAGCCCGGACCTGGTCATCCTCGACATCGGGCTCCCGGACCTCGGGGGCGACGTCGTGTGCCGCGAACTGCGGGCCTGGAGCCAGGTCCCCATCGTGGTCTTGTCGGCGCGGCACTCCGAGGCCGAGAAGGTGCGCCTCCTGGACCTGGGGGCGGACGACTATCTCACGAAGCCGTTCGGGGGGGCGGAGCTGGTGGCGCGCGTGCGCGCCCACCTGCGTCGGGCGGCCGTCTCGGAGAACGAGCTGCCGGCGGTCATCCGCGCGGGGGCCATCGAGATCGATTTTCATCGGCGCGGTGCCTTCCGGGATGGGGAGCGGATCCACCTGACCCCGCTGGAGTGGTCACTGCTACGGACCATGGCCACGCAGGCGGGGCGTACGCTCACGCACCGCCAGCTGTTCGACGCCGTCTGGGCGCGGTCGCATGGCAATGCGTCACAGTACCTGCGGGTCTTCATCACCGCGCTGCGCAAGAAGATCGAGCCCGACCCCTCGGCGCCGCAGCTCATCGTGACCGAACCCGGCGTGGGGTATCGCTTCGAGATTCCGCGCGCGCTGTCGTGAGGGGATGAACCACGAGGGCGCGGCACGGGAGGGGAGCCGGGCCGGATGGCTGCGCCTGGCGCGCCGACTTCGTGAGGAGCCGCTGTTCGCCTGGCTGGTGTGGACCGCCGCGATGGTCGTCTTCGTGGCGGTCATGGCGCCGCACCGCGCGACGGTCGACGAGGTCCACGTCGTCCTCCCGATGCTCCTGCTCGTGCTCGTGGCCAGCTCGTTCGGGGGTGAACGGCTCGGGTTCTTCCTCGCCACGCTCGGCTTCGTGGCGATCGACATCGTCTTCCAGCGCCCGTTCGGGACGTTCAGTCTCGGCAAGCCGCACGACATCACCGTCATGGTGGCGTTCCTCGTGACGGCGGCGGTCTCCACGCGGCTCCTGGCGCGGGCCAAGCGCGAGGCCGAGCTGGCGCGGCGGCGGAGCACCGAGGTGCAACGGATGGCCGACCTGGGGGCGGAGATGTTGTCCGCCGAAAGCCAGTCGGCGGCGCTGCAGCGGGTCGCGGCGGCGACGTGCGAACTGCTGGGGGCCGAGCGATGCCGGATCAGCCGGGGAGGCGGCGACGGGGAGGGCGAGGAAGTGGCGCTGGTCACCACGCGAGCGCCGGCCATCCCGGTCGACACCGAGCTCGGTCAGCTGCAATCACTGACCTTCCCGCTGCAGGCGGACGGCGTCCGGATCGGCGAGTTGCGGGTGGACGGGGTGAACCACGAGGCGCTCGTGGGGACGAGGGCCGCCACGCTGCAGGCGCTGGCCCAGTATGCGGCGCTCGGGCTGGATCGCATGCGGCTGGCGGCCGACGCGGCGCACGCGGAGGCGCTGCGAGAGGCCGCGCGCATGAAGGACATGGTGCTCGCCTCCGTGTCCCACGACCTGCGCACGCCGCTCACGACGATCAAGCTGCTCGCGGCATCGCTCGCGCGCCGCGGTGATGCGGGGGCGCGCCAGATCGAGGAGGAAGCCGATCGCCTGTCGCGCATGGTGGGCGACCTCCTGGACCTCTCGCGCGCCCGGGCCGGCGAGCTGACGGTCCACATGGACGTGAACACGCTCGAGGACCTGGTCGGCGCCGCCGTGCGGCAGCTCGCCCCCTTGCTGGGGGAGCGACGCCTGCACCGCATCGTGATCGACGACGACGGGCCGCTCGTCGGGCGCTTCGACTTCGTGGCCTCGATGCGCGTTCTCGTCAACCTCCTCGACAACGCGGCGAAGTACTCACCGCCGCACGTGCCGATCGAGCTCGTCGCGCACCGGAGCGACGGGGAACTCGTGCTCGAGGTGTGCGACCGCGGGCCCGGGGTCGCCGATGAAGACCTGGGGCGCATCTTCATCCCGTTCTTCCGCTCGAAGAACGTGCTGTACGACGTGGGCGGGGCCGGGCTCGGGCTCCCGATGGCGAAGACGCTGGCGGAGGCGCAGGGCGGGCGATTGACCTATACACCGCGCGCGGGGGGCGGGAGCGTCTTCACCTTCGCCCTCCCCGCGCCCGAGCCGTCGATCGGCGCCGTCCTCGACGAGTCGGAGGCGCCCGCCGGCTGAGGGTTCGAGCCAGGGGGGCGTTCGCTAGATTGAGGACGTCCTCCACCTCAACCCCGCGCGTCCCGTGCCTCGCTTCTCGCACCGCTTCTCGCAGTTTCCGGTCTATCCCCTGGCCCACGTCCCCCAGCGGAAGCGCGAGCTGCTGCTGCGGGGGGTCGACGTGATCGACCTCGGGGCCGGGGATGCCGACCTGGCGCCTCCCCCGGCGGCCGTGCGCGCCTTGCAGCAGGCGGCCGAGACGCCATCCCTGGGGCGCTACGGCTTCGGGTTGGGGCACGTGCCCTACCGCGAGGCCATCGTGGCCTGGATGGAGCGGCGGTTCGGGACGCGCTTCGACCCGATGGCCGAGGTGGTGCCGCTGCTGGGCTCCAAGGAGGGACTGGCGCACATCGCCTTCGCCTTCGCGGGGCCGGGCGACGTGGCCATCATCCCCGAGCCGGCGTACCAGGCATACCTGGGCGGGACGCTGCTGAGCGACACGACCCCGCACGTGTATCCGTTGCGCCCGCGCACCGACTTCCTCGTCGAGCTCGCGGAGCTTCCGGCCGATGTGGTGCGCCGCACGCGGGTGGTGTACCTGAACTACCCGAACAACCCGACGACCGCGATCGCGCCGCGCGACTACCTGGAGCGGACGGTGCGGTTCTGCCGTGATCACGACATCCTGCTGGTCTACGACAACGCGTACTCGGAGCTGGCTTTCGACGGCTACGTCCCGCCGTCGATCTTCGAGGTCGACGGGGCGCGCGAGGTGGCAATCGAGTGCCACTCGCTGTCCAAGACGTACAACATGACCGGGTGGCGTTGCGGCTGGGCGGTAGCCAAATTCGAGATTGCAGGGGCGCTGGCCAAGGTGAAGACGTTCGTCGACACGGGGGCGTACATGGGCATCCAGGCGGCGGGGGTGGCGGCTCTCGAGAGCTGGGGCGACTTCGTCCCCGCCAACGTCGCCATCTTCCGGGAGCGGCGCGACGCGGCGGTGCAGGCGTTCCGCGCCGCGGGATTCAGCGTCACCCCGCCGCAGGCGACGATGTATCTCTGGATCCCGCTCCCCGAGGGGATCCCCAGCAAGGCGTTCGCCGACCGATTGATGGAAGAGGAAGGGGTGATCGTCCTCCCCGGCTCGGGGTTCGGCGCCGGGGGGGAAGGCTACTTTCGCATCTCCTTCATCGTCGCGCCGGCGCGCCTGGCCGAGGCCGCGGCGCGCGCGGGGCGACTCCTCGCGCGTTGGGGCGCGCCGGTGTAATCTGCCGCGCAGCGACCGCCGAGGGCGGCGACGGCCGCCGTTCCCGGCACATCGGGCGGTGGGGCGAGCAGGTGCGAGCACGTGCGAGCACGTGCGAGCAGGTGCAGGGCACACCCTTCCTCGATCTGGAGACGAATCGTGAGGTGGACTCCCGGCGGTCGCAGCAGGAATCTCGAGGATCGCCGCGGCGCGTCGTCCGGCGGCGGCGGGGGTGGCCTGGGTGGAGGGGGGTTCGGCGGCGGACGCCTGGGGATCGGCGGGCTCGTCGTCCTGATCATCCTGAGCCTCGTCTTCAAGCAGGATTTCCTCGGGCTGCTGGGAGGTGGGGGGACGGAGGGCGTCCCGGTCGAGCAGCAGGAACAGGCGCCGGTGAGCGATGCGCGCGAGGAGCCGCTCGTGCAGTTCGTGTCGTTCGTGCTCGACACCACGCAGGCATTCTGGCGCGCCGATTTCGCCAGGGAGGCTCGCGAGTACCGCGAGGCGAAGCTCGTCCTCTTCCGCGACGTGACGCCGACGGCGTGCGGGACCGGGGAGTCGGCCACGGGACCCTTCTACTGTCCGGGTGACGGGAAGGTGTACATCGACCTCGCGTTCTTCGACGAGCTGCGCCAGCGCTTCAAGGCCCCGGGGGACTTTGCCCAGGCATACGTGCTGGCACACGAGATCGGGCACCACGTGCAGAACCTGCTGGGGACGAGCCGGGAGGTGCATCGTGCCCAGCAGCGCGCGGGGGAGCGGGAGGCCAACGCGCTCTCGGTGCGCCTCGAGCTGCAGGCCGACTGCTATGCGGGGATGTGGGGGGCGTCGGCGGCGCGGGCCGGGATCCTCGAGGCGGGCGACGCCGAGGAGGGGCTGGCCGCCGCCGCGGCAGTCGGCGACGACCGGCTACAGCGGATGGCCACCGGGCGCGTGTCACCGGAATCGTGGACGCACGGCTCCTCCGAGCAGCGGATGGAATGGTTCACGCGCGGATTCCGGGGCGCCGATCGCTCGGCGTGCGACACCTTTGCACGTTAGGCGTGCCATGCGCGACCGGAGTCGGCACCGCGCGCGTCGGACACCGGGCGCGACGGGGGGCGGGAGGGCGGGCGGCACGTCGAGCAGAGTGACGAGCAGAATGGAGCGCAGCATGGCGAGCGGGCTGTCGTGTGCCACGACGCGCGGGATGGTGAGTGCCACGATGCGCGGGATGGCGAGTGCAACGATGCGCGGGATGGCGCTGGCGCTGGCGGCGTGCGCGGTCGCGTTTCCGGGAGCCGCGTCGGCCCAGGAGCGCGCCGCCGCCCGCGCCCGCGCCCGCGAGCTCGGCGTGGCCCCCGGGATCTTCCGCCCCGGAGGGTTGAACGCCATCACCGACGTGGCGGGGGTACGGGTGGGGCAGGCGACCGTCATCGAGGGAGACTCGGTGCGCACCGGCGTCACCGCGATCCTCCCGCACGGCGGGAACCCGTTCCTCGACCGCGTCCCGGCCGCCATCCACGTGGGCAATGGGTTCGGCAAGCTGCTGGGGGTCACGCAGGTCCGTGAGCTGGGCGAGCTCGAGACCCCGATCCTCCTGACCTGCACGTTGTGCGTCTGGAAGGCCGCCGACGCGATGGTGGACTGGATGCTGAAGCGTCCCGGCATGGAGGGGGTAGGGTCGATCAACCCGGTCGTCGGGGAGACCAACGATGGCGTGCTCAACGCCATCCGTTCCCGCCCCATTCGTCCCGAGCACGTGCGTGCGGCGCTGGAGGGGGCGAGCGCGGGGGCGGTGGCCGAAGGGGCGGTGGGCGCGGGGGCCGGCACGGTTGCCTTCGGATGGAAGGGGGGAATCGGGACCAGCTCGCGTGTCCTCCCGCGATCGTTAGGCGGCTACACGGTCGGCGTGCTGGTGCAGTCCAACTTCGGCGGCGTCCTCCAGGTGATGGGGGCGCCAGTGGGGGAGGCGCTTGGGCGCTACGCCTTCAAGGACGACGTCGACCGCGAGCGCGGCGACGGCTCGATCATGATGGTGGTGGCCACCGACGCCCCCCTCCTCGACCGGAACCTGGAGCGGCTGGCGGCGCGCGCGATCATGGGCCTCTCGCGCACCGGCTCGTCGGCCTCCAACGGGAGCGGCGACTACGTGATCGCCTTCTCGACCGCCGCCAGCGTGCGCCGCCACCTTCCGGCCCCCCGCGACACGTCGCGCGCCGCGTCGTTCCGGGTGAGCGAGGAGCTGGTGAACGACGCCACGTCGGCCCTCTTCCAGGCCGTCGTGGAGGCCACCGAGGAGGCGATCTACAACTCGCTCTTCGCCGCCACTTCCGTCAGAAGCAACGCACGCACGGTGGAGGCGCTCCCGCTCGACGAGGTGCGCCGCATCCTGCAGCAGCATGGCATCCGGCCACGCTGACCCTCCGCGCGCCAGGCGTCGTGCCGCTGGCGCCTCCGTGATGCCACGCATCGTCCTCCCCTCCCATCCTCCCATGCCCCTTCGCCATCCGTTCGCTCGCGTCATCCGCCCGCTCGTCGTCCCATCGCCTCCCGCGGCGCGGCGCGGGCCCGCGCGCCGCGCGGCACGCTCGCTCGTCTCGCTCGTCTCGCTCGTCTCGCTCGCCGCGGCCGGCGCCGCCCTGCTGGCGGCGGCGCCGCTGCAGGCGCAATCGATCGCCTCGCGCTACCGCTCGGTGGCCGAGCGCATCATCGCCGAGGCGATCAAGGACAGCTCGGCCTGGGACCGCATTGCCCTCCTCACCGAGACGCACGGCAACCGGCTGAGCGGATCGCCGGCGCTCGAGCGTGCGATCGACTGGGTCATCGCCCAGATGCAGGCGGACGGACTGGAGAACGTGAAGGGCGAGCCGGTGATGGTCCCCCGCTGGGTGCGCGGCAACGAATCGGCGGAGATGATCCTCCCGCGCCGCGCCCCGCTCCCGATGCTCGGGTTGGGGGGAAGCATCGGGACGCCGGCCTCGGGGATCACCGCCGAGGTGATGGTGGCGACGTCGTTCGCCGACCTCGAGAAGCGCGCGAGCGAGGCGGCGGGGAAGATCGTCCTCTTCAACTTCCCGTGGGTCGACTACGGGACGACCGGCGCCTATCGCCGGCAGGGGGCGATCGCGGCGGCCAAGGCGGGGGCGCTGGCCTCGCTCATCCGCTCGGTCACGCCCTACTCGATGCGCACGCCCCACACGGGCTCCATGTCGTACGACCCCGACGTACGGAAGATCCCCCACGCGGCCCTCACCCCGGAGGATGCCGACATGATTGCGCGCATGGTGCAGCGCGGCGAGAAGGTCGTGGTGAAGCTGACGATGGAGGCGAGGACGCTGGCCGATGCGCCGTCGCGGAACGTGATGGGGGAGATTCGCGGGTCGGAATTCCCCGACGAGGTGATCGTGATGGGGGGGCACATCGACTCGTGGGACGTGGGACGCGGGGCGATGGACGACGCCGGTGGGGTCGTGGCGGCGTGGGAGGCGCTTCGCGTCCTCAAGCGGCTGGGGCTGACCCCCAAGCGGACGATCCGCGTGGTGGGTTGGACGAACGAGGAGAACGGGATGCGCGGCGGGAACGGCTACCGCGACGCACGCAAGGGAGAGCTCGACAACCACATCCTGGCCATCGAGTCCGACGGCGGGGTGTTCAAGCCCCTTGGCTTCGGGTTCACCGGACCGGATGCCGCGTTTGCCAGGATCTCCGAGATCGGGAAGCTCCTCGACCCGATCGGGGCGGGGAAGATCACCAAGGGCGGGGGCGGGGCCGACATCGGCCCGATCATGGCGCTCGGGGTGCCGGGGATGGGGCTGAACGTGGAGGATTCGAAGTACTTCTGGTACCACCACACCGACGCCGACACGGTCGACAAGCTCGATCCGCGCGAGGTGGCGATGTGCGTGGCGTCGATGGCCGTCATGGCGTACGTGGTCGCCGACATGCCGGAGCGGCTGCGCCCGACGGGGCACTGACCGCCCGCCGGGGGGCGACTCCCTTGCACGCCTCGCCTTGCACCCACAGTTTCAAGTGTTCCGATTTCGGGCGCGACTTCGGTCGCGCCCGTTTTCAGTTCACCAGGCGGACGAGTGCCAGCCCGGCCGTTCGGTGGCGTTCGCGACCCGTCCGCCGCATGCACGAGGTGTTGATGGCCAAGCAGGAAGCGATCGAGCTCGAAGGGACCGTATCGGAAGTGCTTCCCAACGCGACGTTTCGCGTCACGATCCAGGGCGGGCACGACGTGCTCGCCACGTTAGGCGGCAAGCTGCGCCAGCATCGGATCCGCATCCTCGCGGGCGATGCGGTGCGCCTGGAGGTGTCGCCCTACGACCTGTCGCGCGGGCGGATCACCTTCCGCTACAACACCAGCCGCGCGCAGCCGAGCGGCGGCTAGCCCGCCGGCTCGCCTCGCTCGCGCCACGCGTCGTCCCCCCGCTCGTTACCTGAGCGCGGAGGCGGTTGAATGTCCCCCCTCGACGCCGAGCCCCTCCCGCCACTCGCCCGCATCGCCGATCGCGAAGGGGCTCGGGCACCGTGGCTGCCCGAGCTCCCCCCTGCCATCCCGCGCCGGGGGAGCGTCCTGGGTCGAATCATCGGGCGCACCGGGCTGCGGCTGTTCCGCTGGAAGGTCATCGGCAACCTTCCCGACCGTCCCAAGGGGGTGATCATCGTCGCCCCGCACACGTCGAACTGGGACTTCGTCGTAGGGTTCTGGGCCTACCTCGCCCTCGATCTCCGCACGAACTGGTTCGGGAAGCACACGATCTTCGCCTGGCCGTTCGGCGTGCTCTTTCGCCACTTCGGCGGGATCCCGATCCATCGCGAGTCCCGCTCGGCGTCACAACTCGTCGACGTCTACGCCGACGAATTCCACGGGCGCGCGCAGCTGTACCTCGCCATCGCGCCGGAGGGGACGCGCAAGAAGGTGGCGGAGTGGAAGAGCGGCTTCTATCGAATCGCCCACCGCGCTCACGTCCCGATCGTCCCGGTCGCGCTCGATTTTCGCCGGCGACGCGTCATCATCGGCCCGGCGTTCTTCGCCGAGGGGGACTGGGAGCGGGAGAAGGGGCGGATCCGCGCCCTCTACGATGGCGTCACGGGACGGCACCCGCACCAGTTCTGAGGACGCGATGGGCGAGGGGGGCGTGCCGTGCTCTGGTCCGCGCCCGTGATACCCGCCAACTTGTGCCGTTCGCGCGGGCACGCGACCAGAGGCGTGTCCCCGGCGCGCGCATTGCGCGCGGCCGACCTGGTACGACAACCGAGCCGGATGGTCCCATGTGGTGTGCGCGTTCTCCCCTCATCCTCGTGTCGCGTCGCGCTGCGATCGTGGCCGGCGCCCTCGCCCTCCTTGCCCCGTCCATCCTGGCCGCGCAGGGGACGCCGGCGTCGAGCGCCTCCGCCGCCACGCCGCGCGGCGCACTCAAGGAGCTCGACCCGTCCGATCTCGCCTTCTGGAAGAACATCCGGAATGCGGCGACGTCGTTCGACGGGAAGTGGTTCGCCTACGTCCTGGCCCCTAACGAGGGGGACGCCGAGGTCGTCGTCCGCGCCACGGCCGTGGGCGGCAAGGAGTGGCGCTTCCCGGTGGGCGAGCCGCCGGCGGCGGCGGGGGGGGCGTTCGGTGCCCAGGGTGAGTCGCCGCTCACGCTCTCGGGTGATGCCAGGTGGGCGTTGTTCACGACGTATCCCACGGCCGCCGAGGCGAAGAAGCTGCGCAAGGAACGGAAGCCGCTCCAGAATGGGGCGGCGCTGGTGAACCTCGCCACGGGCGAGCGCCGCGACTTCGAGAAGGTGCGACGCGCCGTCTTCGCCGGGGAGCGCCCAAACTACGCGGTGATGCAGCGCTACAATGCCGAGGGGACGAACGCCGGCGAGATGCTGCTGGTCGACCTCAGGAACGGGGCGCTGTCGACCGTTGGGGCAGTCGGGGAGTTCGCGCTCGACGACAGCGGCAACTGGCTGGTGTGGACGAGCGAGACGAAGGACCTGGTGGGGAACGGGGTCCAGCTGCGCAACCTGGTGACCGACGTGGTCCACACGCTCGACAGCGGCAAGGAGCTGTACCGGCGCCTGGCGTGGAGCGACAGTGGCCACGCCCTGGCGGTGCTGCGGGGGCGTCCCGACAGCGCCGCCGCGGACACGGTGTATGCGGTGCTCGGCTGGCCGAACGCATCGGCGCCGGCGCCGGCGCGGGTGAGCTACGCCGCCGCTGCCGACACGGCGGGATTCCCGTCGGGAATGCGCATTTCGCCCGATCGCGCCGCACGTTGGGCGGGCGACCGCTCGGCGCTCTTCTTCGGTATCGCCGCGCGCCGCACGGGGCCCGATTCAAAGGCGCCGCGCCCCGACGTGCGCCCGGTGGCGGGGGTCCCCGGTGCCATGCAGACGCCGGCCGGGGCCGGGGGGACGGACGACGACCTGCCGACGCTGGTGATCTGGCACGGCAAGGGGGACGCACGCCTGCAATCGCAGCAACAGGTGGAGGAACAGCGCGACAAGACGTTCTCGTACCTGGCCGAGTATCGCGTGGCGGAGCGGAAGTTCCTTCGCCTTGCCGACGACGAGGTGCGCGACGTCTCGCTCGCGCCGCGTGAGCGCTATGCTGTCGGGAGCGATCGGCGTGCGTACGAGCGGCGCGACGCGATCGATGGCGGACAGCGCCGTGACCTGTACCTGATCGACCTGGCGACCGGCGCGCGCACGCTGGCGGTGAAGTCGGCGCGCTACCCCTGGCAGCCGTCGCCCGACGGGACCAAGGCGCTGTACTATGACGATGGCGACTACCACGTCTACGACTTTGCCACGAAGGCGTCGCGCAACCTGACCGCCGGCGCCCCGACGACGTTCATCGACACCGAGGACGATCACAACGTGGACCGCCCGCCGGTGCAGCCGCTGGGGTGGGCGAGCGACAGCCGGCACGTCCTCCTCTTCGACAACTGGGACGTGTGGAAGGTGCCGGTGACCGGAGCGGCGCTGGTGAACCTCACGGGGAACGGGAAGAAGGACCGGATCCGCTACACGCGGCGCCTGGTGATCGACCCGAAGGAGAAGGGGATCGACCTGGCGCGCCCGATGTACCTGCAGACGTACGGCGAGTGGACGAAGAAGGAAGGGCTGTCGGTCGTCCAGCCGGGCAAGGCCGGGGCGCAGTCGCTGCTGTGGGACGACGCGAAGTTCTTCGTGACGCGCGCGCGCGACGCCGAGACCTGGGTGTATACGCGACAGACGGTGAAGGAGTACCCGGACTACTGGGTGAGCGAGCGGTCGCTGTCCTCTCCCCGCCGGCTCACCGAGGCGAATCCGCAGCAGCGGGAGTACGCCTGGTCGTCCGGGGCGCGGCTGGTGGACTACGTCAGCGACAAGGGCGACACCCTGCAGGGAGCGCTCTTCCTCCCGGCCAACTACGAGGCGGGGAAGCAGTACCCGACGGTGGTCTACATCTACGAGAAGCTCTCGCAGGGGCTGCACCAGTACGCCGTTCCCAACGAGACGCGGGCGTTCAATCCGAGCGTCTACACGTCGCGCGGCTATGCGGTGCTGATGCCGGACATCGTGTACAAGATCAACGACCCCGGGATGTCGGCGGTGTGGTGCGTGGTGCCGGCGGTGAAGGCGGCCATCGCCACGGGGATCGTCGACCCGGCGAACGTCGGGTTGCACGGGCATTCATGGGGCGGGTACCAGTCGTCGTTCCTCGCCACGCAGACGGGGACGCTCTTCAAGAGCATCGTGACCGGCGCGCCGCTCACCGACATGGTCAGCATGTACGCCTCCGTCTACTGGAACACCGGGACGGCGGACATGGCGATCTTCGAGAGCTCGCAGGGGCGCTTCAAGGGGAACGTGACCGAGAACACGGAGGCCTACATCCGGAATTCCCCGGCGTTCCACGCCGACAAGGTCCAGACCCGGGTGATGATCCTGCATAACGAGAAGGACGGTGCCGTCGACTTCAACCAGGGGATCACCTGGTTCAACCACCTGCGCGAGCTGGACAAGGACGTGATCATGCTGCAGTACGTGGGCGAGAACCACGGCTTGCAGCTGCCGAAGAACCAGAAGGACTACACCGTCCGGATGCGGGAGTACTTCGACCATTACCTCAAGGGGGCCCCGGCGCCGGACTGGATGGTGCAGGGGGTGCCGCGGCTGAAGATGGAGGAGCACCTCAAGCGCCGGCAGAAGAAGGACAAGGTCGCGTCGTGAGCGGCGGCGTGCCGTGATGCGCGCGTGGCGCGTGACGAGAGGATGAGGCGCGTGAAGGGCCGTCCTGCGGGGCGGCCCTTCGCGCGCGCGGCACGGCCGTCCCTGCCGCGGATCGTTTGGGCGCTCGCACGAGCCCGGCACGGGACGAGTCGTGTGCATCACGTCGCGACGTCGCGCCCTCCATCACGTCACCGTGGCGCTCCGTCCCACCGGAGAACCCACGGCCGCGCTGCCACCGTCTGATTGGATACGACGCCGGCGCACGCATGGTGACGTGCGACGACGTATCCATCATACGGAGGTACCCGTCATGCGCCCTGCCTTCCACTTCCTGCTCAGCGCGCTCGTGCTCCCGGTGGCCGCCGGCTCCGCGCTCGCCGACCAGGGGACCGCCGCCATCGCCCGCGTGTCCTCGTTTGCCGCGCGGAATCCCGCGCCGGATACCGTCAAGCTGCAACGCCTTCTCGCCCAGGCCGACGAGGCGAGCGTGACGGGACGCTCGGCGAAGGCGCGCCAGCTCTACCGCACGCTCGTGCAGGAGCAACGCGCGGCCAACGTCTACGCCGGGACTGCGCTGTGGCGCCTGGCGGGAATCCAGCTGTTCGACGGCAAGCTCACCGACGCGGCCATCACGCTCGACCAGACCGCCCAGGAGGCGGCCCGCTTCGGCGATCCCGCCATGGAGCTTCGCGCAACCTTCGAAGCGGCGATCCTCTGGCAGAAGGCGAGGCGAAACGACCTCGCCATGTCGAACCTGGAGCGCGTCCGCTGCCTCCTCCAGTCGCCGGTCATCGACGGGGAGCTGAAGAGTTCGATCGAGCAGCGCATCGTCGGGTAGCGGAACCAGGGGGGACGCGGTCACCGGCCGCGTCCCCGCCCCCGGTAGCAACCAATTTCCTCCCGGGCGGGTCGAACGGGCATCGCCAGACGAGAACCGCAACCGGAGGAACGGCGTGGAAGCAGTGTGGAGCGAGATACGCATCGTCATCCGCAGGCTGCAAGCGGATTGGGGATTCACGGCCGCGGCCCTGTCCACCCTGGCCCTCGGGATCGGAGCCTCGGTGGCGATATTCACCGTGGTCAACGCGGTGATGCTGCGTCCGCTCCCGTATCCCGAGCCGGAGCGCCTGGTGCTCGTGTCACCGGGGCAGAACGCCAACATCTCGCTGGCGGACGCCCTCGCCGAGGGGGTGCCGGCGCTGGCCGCATCGACCGGGATCGCCTTCCCGGACCTGACACTCAGCGGTGACGGACCCGCCGCGTCGCTCGCCGCGCAGGCGGTCGACGCGGACTTCTTCTCCGTCTTCGGGGTCACGCCGGCGCTCGGGCGACCCTTCGGTCCGGAGGCGCGCAGCCCCGAGCGCTCCGACGTCGCGCTGGTGAGCTACGCCTTGTGGCAGGGCCGGTTTGGCGGTGACCCGTCGATCGTGGGGAAGCGCCTTCGCCTCGACGGCTTCGGACACGAGATGCGGACCATCGTCGGCGTGATGCCCCGCGGTTTCGTCGCGCCGTTCCAGCCTGGGGGTCCGGAGACGGCGGTCTGGGTTCCACTCAGCCTCCCGCCGGGGCGCACGATCGCGAACGACAGCACGTGGTACGTCAACCGCATCGCCGCCCGCCTGCGTCCCGGCGTCACGGTCGAGGTGGCGGCGCAACAGGTGCGCGCGACGATGCAGCGCCTGCGCGGAGCGTACACGGGAGTCATCGACGAGGACGCGGTGCGCAGCGCGAGCGTCATGGGGCTCCTCACGTCGATGGTGGGCGACGTCGAGACGCCATTGCGCCTGCTGCTGGCGTCGGTGGGCTTCGTCGTCCTCCTGGCCTGCGCGAACCTGGCCAACCTGCTCCTGGCGCGCGGGGAGCGGCGTCGCCAGGAATTCGCGGTCCGCACGGCACTCGGCGCCAACCGTGGTCGCCTCGTGCGGGAGCAGCTGACGGAGGGCGTCGTGCTGGCGCTCATCGGCGGCCTTTTGGGAACGGCGCTGGCCAAGGGGCTCCTGACGACGCTGCAGGTGGCCGAGCGTTCGGGCCTCCCCCGGTCGGGCGAGGCGGGCATGGACCTGCGTGTGCTGGCGTTCGCCCTCGGCGTTTCGCTGCTTTCCGGCGTTGGATTCGCGCTCGTTCCCGCGCTCCGCGCCACGCGCGGAGACCTGCGCCCCGACCTTGCGTCGGGGCGGCGCACCGCCGGGGGGACACGCGGCGCGCGGCGAGTGGGCGCCGCGCTGATCGCGATCGAGGTGGCGCTCGCCCTCGTGGTGGTGAGCGGGGCAGGGCTCCTCCTGTCGAGCATGCGGGCGCTCCGTGCCGTCGACCCCGGGATGGAGACGTCGCAGGTACTGGCCGTGGAGATCGCCCCCCCGGATGCGCGCTATGGGGGGCAGCGGGCGGCGCAATACTACGAGCAGGTGACGGACCGCCTGTCGGCGCTCCCGGGCGTCACGGGCGTGGGGGCCATTCATCTCCTCCCGTTCACGCGCAGCAACTGGGCGTTCCCGTACCTCGCGGAGGGACACCGTCCGCCCATGGACGGACCGCTGCCCGCCGCGAACTTCCGCGTGGTGACGCCGGGCTACTTCCGGACGGTCGGCATGCCGCTGCTGGAGGGACGTGACGTGTCGGCCGGCGACGTGGCGGAGGGCGAGATGGTGGGGCTGGTCAACGCGACGATGGCAGCCACGCTCTGGCCGGGGGAGCGCGCGGTGGGTCGCACGATCCAGCTGTTCGGCAATCGCCCGTTCCGGGTCGTGGGGGTAGTGGGCGACGTGCATCAACGGCGACTCGACCGCGCCCCGGATCCGGAGATGTACATCCCGCTGCGACAGTTTCCGGTGCCGGGGATGGTGGTGATGGTGCGGACGGTGATGAAGCCGTCGCTGCAAGTCACGCCGGTGCGTCAGGCGGTCGAGGCGATCAGCAGCGAGATCCCGATCGCCAGCATCCGTCCCTTGTCGGAGGTCCTCGACGCCTCCATGTCCCAGCGCGCGTTCTTCGCGGGCGTCCTCACCTTCTTCGGCGGCCTGGCACTCCTGCTCGGGGCCGTCGGTGTGTACGGTGTGATGGCCTACGCGGTCGGCGAGCGGCGACACGAGTTCGGCATCCGCATGGCGCTTGGCGCCACCGGTGCGGGCGTCGTGCGTGGCGCCATGGCGACGGGAGCGGTGCCGTTAGGCGTCGGGCTGCTCGCGGGGGCCGCCGGTGTGGTCGCGACCTCGCGGCTGCTCCGATCGCTCCTCTTCAATGTGTCGCCGTCCGATCCGGCGACGCTCGGGGGCTCGGCCGGGGTCTTGCTGGCGGTGGCGCTCCTCGCGGTCTGGATCCCTTCGCGACGCGCCGGCCAGGTGGCGCCGTCGCAGGCGTTGCGGTCGGAGTAGGCGCGGCGAGCCACGGGGCGAGCCCCCCGAAGAATCACGGAGGTCCGGCGACTCGGCGGCTCCGTGCCGGCCGCCGCTTCACCGGAGGCAGCGCGCTGGTTATCGTTCGGCCACATGACCGGGGTGCCGGCGCCGCCAGTGAGCGCCGGCTGAGAGAGTCCCGCAGAACCTGATCCGGTTCGTACCGGCGTAGGGAGTCCACAGATGAAGTTTCTTTCGTGGGGGCGCATCGCGCGCTCCGCCCGCGCGTCGCGCGACGCGCGCCATGCCATCGCCATCCTGACAGTCTCCGGGGCCCTCGCCTCGGCTTGCCCTGCGGCGGTCGCGGCGCAGGCGACCGACACCACGCGCGTCACCGCCGACACGGGGCGGCGGCTCGAGGGTGTCCTCGTGACCGCGATCCGCGCCGCCTCGGGGGCGCCGATCGCCCAGAAGACGATTCCGGCGGCGACCATCCGCCAGCGCCAGTTCGGGCAGGACGTGCCGCTCCTCCTCGTGGGGGCGTCGCCGTCGCTCACCGCGCACACCGAGACGGGGACCAACTGGGGGTACTCGTACCTCCGGTTGCGCGGGATGGACCAGACCCGCATCAACATCACGATCGACGGGGTGCCGCTCAACGACATGGAGGACCAGGTCCTCTACTTCGCCAACTTCGCCGACCTGATGTCGAGCGTGCAGTCGGTGCAGGTGCAGCGCGGGGTCGGGACGAGCAGTGCCGGCACGGCGTCGTTTGCCGGGTCCATCAACTTCGAGACGATGCCGGTGGCGCAGCGCCGCGGCGGCGGCGACCTGCAGGTACAGGCCGGCTCGTTCGGCTCGCAGCGGATCAGCGGCGCGTATCGCTCGGGACTCGGCGGGGCCGGCGACCGCCTCGCGGTGCAGGCGCGCGCGGGCGTGCTGCGGACCAATGGCTACCGCGACCACAGCGGCGTGGCCGGCGGCTCGGCGCTGGTGGGGGCCGGGTGGTTCGGCGATCGCGACATCCTCAAGCTCACCGCACTGGCCGGCGTCCTCTCCGACACGCTCTCGTATGTGGGGGCGACGCTCGACGAGCTCGCCCGCAACCGGCGCTTCAACCCCCTGTCGCCCGACGAGCACGATCGCTTCGGTCAGCAGATGGTCGCCCTCGCGTACACGCGCCTGGTCAGCGATGCGACCTCGCTCAACACGACCGTCTATCGCAACGCGGCGAGCGGCAACTACGACTGGTTCGACGGCGACGACCGGTATCGCTTCAACCTCGCCCACCGCTGGTACGGGGTCACGAGCGCCGTGAACCACGACGCGGGAGCGTGGCGGCTGAACGCCGGGATCAACGCCAACACGTACGCCCGCGCGCACCGCGGCTACCTGCGCCCAAGCACCACGCTGTACGACAACACCGGGCACAAGCGCGACGTGAGCGCCTTCCTCAAGGTCGCGCGGGACGTCGGGCGGGCCCGGTGGTTCGCCGACCTGCAGGGGCGTCACGCCTCGTTCCGTTACGAGCCCGACCCCAACGCGGGGGTTGCCGGGCGCTCCATCGACTGGACGTTCTTCAATCCCAAGGGCGGGGTGACGTACACGCTGGGGCGAGGAGTGAGCGCCTTCGCATCGTACGGCGCCACGACGCGCGAGCCGGCGCGCAGCGACCTCTTCGCCGGCGACGACGACCTGAGCACGTACAACGAAGCCGACATCGGCGACTTCACGCGCGTGCGCCCGGAGACGGTGCGTGACCTCGAGGTCGGGCTCTCCCTCACGCGGCCGGCGTGGGAGGTGCAGGCCAACGTCTACAGCATGGATTTCCGCAACGACATCGCCCGGATCGGTCCTCCGACCGCATCGGGGGCGGTGGCGCGGCGCAACGTCGGGGCGAGCTACCGGCGAGGGATCGAGCTGGATGGCAGCTGGCGGGGAATCGACCGCCTGACGCTGGGGGGCAACCTGACGTGGAGCGCCAACCGCATCCGCCAGTTCACCGACTCCTCGCGCGGAACGCCGCAGGTGCTGCGCAACGTGGAACCACTCCTCACGCCGCGCTTCATGGCGACGCAGCGGGCCGACCTGTCCCTCACCCGCACGGTGACCGTCTCCGCGGAAGGGCGCTACCAGTCACGCGCCTTCCTCGACAACACGTCCAGCGCCGATCGCCTCCTCCCGGCGTACTACGTGCTGGATGGGGCGGCGCGCTTCTCCCGCGCGCGGTATGCCCTCACGGTGCGCGGCGTGAACCTGGGGAACCGCCAGGGCTACGGGAGCGGGTCGGTGTCGTCGTCGGGGACGGTGCGCTACTTCGTCCTCCCGGCGCGGAGCGTCTTCGTGACCGCCGAGACGAGCTGGTAGGCGGCAGGACGCGCGCGGCGGCGGGGGACCGTCCCTCGCCGCCGCCATCCGTCCCCTCCCGATCGAGCGCCTGCGCCGGTCGCCCCGGCGCTGCTCAGGGAACGACCGGCCGCGGCGGACGGGCCGGCCGCGTCCCGTTGATCCGCGGGCGCGGGCCATTCCCGACTGCCACCGCGAGGTCGCGGATGTAGTTCGTGATCCGGGCATAGTGCGGGTAGTCGATGTACTCCGCTTCGTCCGAGCGCTGGTGATAGTCACCGTGCAGTCCGGTGAAGAAGAAGGCGATCGGCACCCCCTGCAGCGCGTAGTTGTAGTGGTCGCTCCGCCCGTAGATGTTGTTGTACCCGCTCCACGACATCGTCGAGTCGTACTGGTAGTCGAGCGCCAGTGGGCGTGGCTGCTTGCGGTTGACGGCGGCGACCGTCTCGCCCAGGTCCCGGGAGTCGAAGAACGATCCCACGACGCCCAGGTAGTCGGAGGATCCGCCGGGGAGGTCGCCCTCGCGCCCGCGCCCGATCATGTCGATGTTGAGCTGCGAGACGATCGAATCCATCGGGACGGTGGGGTTGCGGGTGAAGAAGGCGGAGCCGACCAGCCCGGCCTCCTCGCCGGTGTGCCAGACGAGGAGCGTCGACCGCCTGGGCTTGACCTTCATCGCCTGGACGTACTCGGCGATCTCCAGGAGCGCCATCGAGCCGGAACCGTCGTCGTCGGCGCCGTTGTTGATCGAGTCGAGTCGCGCCACCGGGTGGACCCGGCGGATGCTGTCCATGTTCACGCGGATCTCCGCCAGCTGCGCCGGGGTGAGGGCGATCATCCTGTTGGCCAGCAACCGGCGGTTGCGCTCGTCGTTGAACGCCTTGATGGAGTCCTTGTCCACCGGCGTGGTGAGGCCGACGTGGTCGTTGTGCGCGCCGATCGCCACGTACTGTCGGGCCAGCGCCGGGTCGCTTCCGGGGATCACGGCGACGACGTTGCGGGCGTAGTCCGACGGCTGCTCCACGTAGTCCAGCGAGGCGTTGACCGTCCCGCCACGAGCGCCGGGGGCGAGCGCGTCGAGCGACGCGACACCGAACAGGCGCGCGGCGGCGCCGCGCGTCAGTCGGATGACCGCCTGCGGTGCCAGCTGGTCGACCTGCTGCTTGAAGTAGGTGAGCGAGTCGAGGGGCGCGTCAGGCGCCGCCGGGCGGGGGCGTCCGCCGCCGGATTGCGTGGCCACCGTCGGGAGGTTGATGGCGCGCCGCTGCGCCGGCGTGAGGGCATCGAGGTCCACCGTGGCCACCGCGACCGCATCCGAGAAGCGGGACGGGGGCGAGGGCGCGAAGCGCCCCCGGGGGGCGACGGGTGCCGCGGCCGGCGTGGGCGACGGGACGACGACGACGAACTTCCCGGCGGCCTCGGCCCGCGAGACCTGCCGCATCGTGTCGCCGGCGACCCCGCCGAAGATCACCTCCGCCCCGACAACGGGGCGGGGCGCGCGGACACCAGGGACCGCCACCCAGTCGCGCTCCCACTGCAGCGGGTTGCCGCTGACGGAAAGGCGCGACTGGTCCGTGAACCGGCGCAGGTGATAGGGGAGGACCTGGAAGTACGTTCCGTTGTTCCCGGCGGGCCTGACGCCCATCCGCCGGAGTTCGCGGGCGATGTAGTCGGTCCCCTTCATGTTCCCCACGCGTCCCACCTGGCGCCCCTGCATCGAGTCGTCGGCGAACTGGTAGAGACGTACCTGGAGGTCGCGCGCCGTGATCGCCGCGGTGGTCGGCGCGGGGGCGACACGGCGCGGATTCCCGTAGGCGTTGAGCGACGAGGGGCGCTGGGCCGAGGCGTCGGCGGCGGTGATCGCCGCGGCGATCGCGCTCGCGGCAAGGGCACATCGAAGGATTCGCATGCGAGGGGTGTGAGGTGATGAGGCAGAAAGCTGGTTTCCCGGCACGCGGGCGTGCCAGTCGGGAAGTGGCCCACGCGTGGGTCGCGACGGGTGAAGAAGTCGCCAAGGTCGCGGCGGCGCCCCGGGCGCGCGCGAGGCGCGGGGCGTCGCGCTGCGCTTCTGGTGATTGCCGCAGCGCGACGGTTGCGAGCGGCACGACCGTCTCGTGAACTTGTGACCATGTCCGACGCCCCGCCTCGCTCGCTCCCCGACCTCGACGCCGCCCTTCGGGCACTGGGGTATGACGCGTTCCGGCCCGGGCAGCGTGAGGCGATCGAGACGATCCTCACCGAGCGGCGCCTCCTCCTCGTCGCCCCGACAGGGGGCGGGAAGTCGCTGACCTTCCAGCTTCCGGCGACGATCCTCCCGGGCACGACGCTCGTGATCTCGCCGCTCGTCTCGCTGATGCACGACCAGGTGGCGGCGCTCACGTCGCGCGGAGTCGCGGCGACCTTCCTGGCCGCCACCCTCGATGCCGACGAGATCCGCCGCCGCATGGCGTCGCTGGCGAACCGGGAGTTCCGGATCGCCTACGTGGCGCCGGAGCGGCTTGCCTTTCCGGGCTTCCGCGCGCTGGCGCGCGACCTGGACTGCCCGCTGGTCGCCATCGACGAGGCGCACTGCATCTCGGAATGGGGACACGACTTCCGCCCCGACTACTTGCAGCTGGGGGAGCTGGTGGCCGACCTGGCCGGGGCGCGCATCCTGGCGTGCACGGCCACCGCGACGCCAGTGGTGCGCGACGAGATCCTCGAACGCCTGGGGCTCGGGGCCGACACGCCGCAGCTGGTGCGCGGGTTCGCACGCCCCAACCTCGGATTGCGCGTGCGCGAGGTGCGCTCGGCGGCCGAGGCCGCGCGCGTGGTCGACGCCGCGCTGGCGGAGGCGATCGGGACGCCGGGCGCGGGGCGCGGGGCGGTCATCGTCTACGCGCCCACGCGCAAGCGGACGGAGGACGAGCATGCGCGCCTGGCCCGCGCGGGGTGGCGCTCGGCGGCGTACCATGCCGGGCTCGCCGGCGAGGTGCGCGCGCGCGCCCAGCAACGGTTCCGCGACGGCGCCCTCGATGTCATCGTCGCCACCAACGCCTTCGGGATGGGGATCGACCGTGCCGACGTGCGGGCGGTGCTGCACCTCGCCCCGCCAGGGTCGCTCGAGGCGTACTACCAGGAGGTCGGGCGCGCCGGACGCGACGGCGATGACGCGTTCGGCGTCCTGTGCATCGCGCCGGGCGACCTCCCGCTCCGCCGGCGGCTGCTCGAGATGCCTAACGACTCGGGCGTGGTGGACGCGGCCCGCGTGCAGCACCGCTGGTCACTCTTCCTCGAACTCATGCGCTGGGCCGAAGGGGGGAGCTGCCGCCACGACGCGATCCTGCGCTACTTCGGCGACGAGGCGGAGACGCTGGCCGGGTGCGGGAAGTGCGACAACTGCACGGCGCTCGAGGCGCCAGGTGCCGCCGACGCCGAGGAGACCGCCATCGCAGTGCGCAAGGCGCTGAGCGCGGTGGCCCGGATGCACCGCCGCTTTGGCCTCCAGGCGGCCGTGAAGCTCCTGGCCGGTCTCCCGGACCCGCGGCTGGAGCGGTCGGGGCTGCACGAGACGCGCACCTTCGGCGCGCTGCGCGGACGCAGCGAGTCCTGGATCACGGCGCTGCTGCGCCGTTGCGTGACCGCCGGGTGGGTCGACTTTACCGGGGGCGATCGCCCGATGCTGGCGCTGACGCACGCGGGGAAGGCGGTCCTGTTCGGACAGGGGCCCGTGCGCCTCCTTCTCCCGAGCGATGGCCCGGCGCGCGCCCGATCGAAGGGCCCCTCCGGGACCAGGGAGGCACGCGCCGATTCGGACGCCACCTCGCTCTCCGCCGCCGATGCCACGCTCTTCCAGGCGCTGCGCGAGCGCCGGCTGGCGCTGGCACGCGCGGAGCGCGTCCCGCCGTACGTGGTGGCGAGCGACCGGACGTTGCACGAGATCGCCGCCCTGCGCCCGCGCTCGCTCTCGGCGCTCGAGGGGATCTACGGGATCGGCGCCACCAAGGCGGCGCGCTACGGCGACGCGTTCATCGACGTGGTGCGCGCGGCCGAGCGCTGAAGCGGGGCGCTACCCGACCAGCAGCTGGGGCGGGTCGCCGGCGTGGTACTCGTCCATCCACCAGTGCGGATCGTTCAGGGCCACGTGCGTCACCCCGGCGGGGAGGACATCGGGTTTGTGCTTGAACGGGTCGCGCAGCTGGACGAGGAGGCTCCCCGGCTGGGGAAAGCCGCGCCCCACCTCCCGCACCATGTTGCCGGCAGCGAGTTCGGCGTCCAGAAGCTGGCGGAGGGCGGGGTGGAGGTCGGGAGGAATGGTCTGGGACATGGGAGGCGTGGCTGCGGCGCCGGGTCGATCGCGCCCCTGAAGATGCAGCGTTCGTCGCCCCCTCGCATCCCGCGGCGGCCGGAAAAGGGCTGAACTCGCCACAGCGGACGGGGGGAAAACCGCGTAAAATTATGGCTCGCCCGCCACCGGCGAGCGACTCCTCCGAACCCGCCCCGCCATGGCGTACACACTCAAGGTCAACGGAAAGGCCCACACCGTCGATGTCCCCGGGGACATGCCGCTCTTGTGGGTACTGCGCGACGTCCTCGACCTCAAGGGGACGAAGTTCGGTTGTGGCATCGGCCAGTGCGGTGCGTGCACGGTGCACCGCGATGGGACGCCAACGCGCTCGTGCCGCACGACCGTGGAAGCGGTCAACGGCGCGAACATCACGACGATCGAGGGGATCGCTCCCGACGGGGACACACTCGCGGCGCTGCAGCAGGCGTGGGACGAGCTCGACGTCCCGCAGTGCGGCTACTGCCAGGCCGGCCAGTTGATGTCGGCGGCGGCGCTCCTGAAGCGCGCGCCGAACCCGACGGACGAGCAGATCGACGCCGCCATGAACGGGAACATCTGCCGGTGCGCCACGTACCTGCGCATCCGCCAGGCGATCCACCGCGCCGCGGAGATCGGGCCCAACGCCACCGCCCCGGCCGGCCGGTCGGGCGGCGACAACGCATAAGGAGGCGCCATGGACTCGACCCGGACTCCCCGCCCAGTGGATCGGCGCGACTTCCTTCGCGTCTCGGCCATCGCCGGCGGCGGCCTCCTGCTCGGGGCGTACATCCGCCCCGCTGAGGCGCTCGCCGACACCGTGGAGGGGTGGCATCCGCCGGCTCCCTCGGATGTCTTCTCGCCTAACGTGTTCATCCGCCTGACGCCCGACGGCAAGGTCACGATCGTGGCCAAGAACCCCGAGATCGGCCAGGGCGTCAAGACGATGCTCCCGATGATCATCGCCGAGGAGCTCGACGTGGAGTGGAAGGACGTCACCGTGACGCAGGCCGACAGTGAGCCCGACAAGTTCGGCCAGCAGTTCGCCGGCGGGAGCACCGCGACGCCGATGAACTGGGACGAACACCGGCGCCTGGGGGCAGCGGGGCGCCAGCTCCTCGTCGCCGCGGCGGCGGGGACGTGGGGGGTGCCCGCGAGCGAGTGCGCGACGACCGCAGGAGTGGTGCATCATCGCGCCTCGGGGCGCTCGCTCCGCTATGGCCAGTTGGTGAGCAAGGCCTCCACGCTGTCGCCGCCCGACCTCAAGTCGGTCCCCGTGAAGGACCCGCGCGATTTCCGCATCATCGGGCAGCGCATCAAGGGGGTCGACAACCCGAAGATCGTCACGGGCAAGCCGCTCTACGGCATCGACGTCACCGTGCCGGGGATGAAGTACGCCGTCTTCGAGAAGTGCCCGGTGTTCGGCGGCAAGGTGAAGTCGGCCAACCTCGAGGCCATCAAGGCGATGCCTGGGGTGCGGAACGCCCTCGTCGTGGAGGGGGGGACGGCGCTCAACGGGCTGCTTGGTGGCGTCGCGATCGTCGCCGATACCTGGTGGCATGCGCAGAGGGCGCGCCAGCAGCTGCAGGTCACGTGGGACGAGGGGGCGACGGCCGCGCAGTCCACGGCGAGCTACGCCGCGCGCGCCGCGGAGCTCGCGAGCCAGGCGCCGGCCAACACCCTGCGCACCGACGGGGACGTCGATGCCGCGCTCAAGGGGGCAGCCAAGGTCGTCTCGGCGTCGTATTTCTATCCGTTCCTCTCGCACGCCACGCTCGAGCCGCAGAACTGCACCGCCGTGGTGGGTGACGGGAAGGCGGAGATCTGGGCCCCGACCCAGAACCCGCACCCCGGGCGCCAGCTCGTGGCCCGCACGCTGGGGCTCGACGAGAGGGCGATCACGATCCACATGATGCGTGCCGGTGGCGGCTTCGGGCGCCGCCTGAGCAACGATTACATGGTCGAGGCGGCGTGGATCGCGCGCGCAGCGGGGGTCCCGGTCAAGCTCGTCTGGTCGCGAGAGGATGACATGCGCCACGACTTCTACCGTCCCGCGGGGTGGCACAATCTCACGGCGGGGGTCGATGCGGCAGGGAAGCTCGTGGCCTGGCGCGACCACTTCGTCTCGTTCGGCGAGGGCGACCGCTTCGGGGCGAGCGCCGGGATTTCCGGCGCGGAGTTCCCGGCCCGCTTCATCCCGAACTTCCACCTCGGGTACACCCTCATCCCCTCGGGCGTCCCCACCGGGCCGCTGCGGGCGCCGGGGAGCAACGCCCTCGCCTTCGTCTTCCACTCGTTCATCGACGAGCTGGCGGAGGCGGCGGGGAAGGATCCCGTGGACTTCCGCCTCGAGTTGTTAGGCAATCCGCGCCTGGTGGCCAATCCCGACGGCAGCGCGGCCTACGACGCCGAGCGCATGCGGGGCGTGCTGGAGCTGGTGGCGGCCAAGTCGGAGTGGGGCAAGGTGCCGCTCCCCAAGGGGACGGGGCGCGGCGTGGCGTTCCACTTCAGCCACCGGGGCTACTTCGCCGAGGTCGTCGAGGCGAGCGTCTCGGGCAACGGCGCCATCAAGGTCCACAAGGTCTGGGTGGCCGGCGACGTCGGGAGCGTGATCATCAACCCCAGCGGGGCGGAACAGCAGGTGCAAGGCTCGGTGCTCGACGGCTTGAGCGAGGCCATGACGCAGGAGATCACGATCAAGGACGGGCGCACCGAGCAGGGGAACTTCAACCAGTACGCCCTGCTGCGCATGCGCCAGGCGCCGCCGGTCGAGGTGCACTTCAACATCACGAAGCACTCGCCCACCGGGATGGGCGAGCCGGCGCTCCCGCCGGTCGTCCCGGCGTTGTGCAACGCCATCTACGCGGCGACGGGGAAGCGGGTGCGGACGCTCCCCCTCTCGAAGAGCGGCTTTCGCTGGGCGTAGGGAAGGGGCGCCGGTTCGGATGAGGTTCGGAGGGGCGGCCGGCGACGGCCGCCCCGTCTTGCGCCGGCCCCCCCCTGCGCCGGGCCCCCCTGCGCCGGGCCCCCCTGCGCCGGGCACCCCGGGCGCTGGGCGCGTATCGCTGCGATGCGGGCATCTCTGGCTGCACGGCGCGTGGCGCGGCACCTTCGTCGGGGGGGCGCTGACGTCGCCGCACGCTGCGGCTGACAGACGCGGCGTGTTTCCGCGCCTAGGTATCGCTCGAGGCGGACGAGGAGGGTACGAGATGACGCCGGACGAGCGCGCTCGCGGGGATTCGCCGTCGGTGGCGCGGCCGGCGATCTTCACGGCGCGCGGGCTCACCAAGACGTACCGGATGGGCGATGTGGACGTCCACGCGCTCCAGGGCGTCGACCTCGACCTGTACCCTGGCGAGTTCGTGGTGATCCTGGGGCCGTCGGGGAGCGGCAAGTCCACCCTGCTGAACATCCTGGGCGGGCTCGATGCACCCACGAGCGGGGAGGTGCACTTCCGCGAGCACGACCTGGTCGCCTCCACCGAGGGCGACCTCACCCGCTACCGTCGGGAACACGTCGGCTTCGTGTTCCAGTTCTACAACCTCATTCCCAGCCTGACGACGCTCGAGAATGTCGCCCTGGTGACGGAGATCGCCACCGATCCCATGGATCCTCGCGAGGCGCTCGCGCGAGTGGGGCTCACCGAGCGGCTGGACCACTTCCCGTCGCAGCTCTCGGGTGGCGAGCAGCAGCGCGTGGCCATCGCGCGGGCGCTGGCCAAGCGCCCAGACGTCCTCCTGTGCGACGAGCCGACCGGCGCGCTCGACGCCGAGACGGGCGTGGTCGTGCTCGACGCGCTCGCGCACATCAACAGCACGCTGGGGACGACGACGGCGGTCATCACGCACAACGCGCCGATCGCCGCGATGGCCGACCGCGTGTTGCGCATGCGCAGCGGGCGCATCGTCGAGGAAGTGCGCAACGCGGAGCGTCGCCCCCCCCGGGAGCTGGCGTGGTAGCGATGCGCGCCCTGGACCGCAAACTGTGGCGCGATGCCTGGCACTATCGCGGGCAGATGGCGGCAATCGCCGCGGTCGTCGCCTGCGGCCTCGCGCTGTTCGTCTCCCTGCGGTCGATGAACGGCTACCTGCGGGCGTCGCGCGACGCCTATTACCGCACCTCGCGCTTCGCCGACGTCTTCGTCTCGGTCCGCCGCGCCCCCATGCGCGCGGCCGACGAGGTGCGGCGGATCGACGGCGTGGGCCAGGTCGACGCCCGGATCGTGTCCGACGCCGTGGCTGACGTTCCGGGCCTCGCGGAACCGGCGGTCGTGCGGCTGGTCTCGATCGCCGTGCCGCGCCTCCCGGCGCTCAACGAGCTGCACCTGTCGACGGGGCGGTGGCCTGCGGCCGGTCACGACTTCGAGGTCGTGGCATCGCGCGCCTTCGCCACCGCCAATCGCCTCCAGGTGGGTGACTCGGTGGGCGTAGTCCTCAACGGGCGCTGGCGCCAGCTGCGGATCGTTGGCATCGGCATCTCGCCGGAGTACGTCTATGAGATCACCGGTGCCAGCATCTTCCCCGACAACCGACGCTTCGGGGTCATGTGGATGGGGCGCGGGGCGCTGGCCGCAGCCTTCGACCTCGAGGGCGCGTTCAACGACCTGGCCATCGCGCTGGCGCCCGGGGCCGACGAGCAGGCGGTGATCGATGCGGTCGATGCGCGCATGGCGTCTCACGGTTCCGTGGGGGCCTACGGGCGTTCCGACCAGGTGTCGCACCAGTTCCTGGACGGCGAGATCGACGAGACACAGGTGACCAGCGTGATCCTCCCCGCCATCTTCCTCGGGATCACCGCCTTCCTGTTGCACGTCGTCCTGTCGCGCCTGGTGGGGATGCAGCGCGAACAGGTGGCGACGCTGAAGGCCTTCGGCTACGGCAGTGCGTCCATTGCGTGGCACTACATCGGCCTGGCCATGGTGCCGGTCGGTGCCGGCATCATCCTGGGGGCCATCACCGGGCTCTGGTTCGCGGGACGGCTGGCCGTCGTGTACGCACGCTTCTTCCAGTTTCCGGCCGCCCCCTTCACCCCGGACTGGTCCATCGTCGTCACCGCAGCGGGGATCGGGGGCGGGTTCGGCCTCCTCGGGGCGTTGAGCGCGGTGGTCCGCGGCGTCTCGCTCCCCCCCGCCGAGGCCATGCGCCCCGAGGCACCGGCACGGTACCGGCGTGGCTCGCTGGAGCGCCTCGCTGGGGTCTTCACGCGCTCGCCCCGCCACCTCGTGATCGCCCGCAACATCGAGCGGCGCCAGGGAAAGACGATGATGACCATCGCCGGCCTGGCCCTCGCCGGCGGCCTCGTCATCACGATCGAGGGGATGTTCGACTCCATCGACTTCATCAAGACGCTGCAGTTCCATTTCACGGATCGCGGGGATGTGACCGTCGTCTTCCGCGACCTGCAACGCCGGGACGCGGTGCGCGCGCTGTCGCGCGAGCCGGGTGTGCTGGAAGTCGAGGGATTCCGCGCCGTGCCGGTGCGCCTGCGCCATCACGCGGCCACTTACCGCACGTCCGTGCTCGCCTATCCTCCCGACGCGCAGCTGCGGCGGGTCGTGGCGCTCGATCGCTCGGTGCGCCGGGTGCCGGAGGAAGGGATCCTCCTGTCCGCGTCGCTGGCCGGGCGCATCGGCGCGCGCGTGGGCGACCAGGTGCAACTCGAGCTGCTGGAGGGCGACCGTCGCGTGGTGCCGCTGGAGGTGTCCGGGCTGAATGCCGATCTCCTGGGGTCGGTGGCCTACATTCACCCTGCCGTGCTGCGCCGCATCGAGGGAAGCGTGGACACCTACTCGGGGGCGGTGCTGCGGGCGGATGCCCGGACGATCGACGTGCTCTACCAGCGCCTCAAGACCATGCCGGCGGTGGCGGGGGTGAACGTCCGCCGGGCCACGCTGGAGGGGTTCGAGCGGACGATCGCCGAGAGCTTCAACATCTCGCTGGTCATGACGCTGGGATTCGCCCTCGTCATGGCAGGGGGGATCGTCTACAACAGCGCACGCGTGGCGCTGTCGGAACGCGGCCGCGAGCTGGCGAGCCTGCGCATCCTCGGTTTCACGCAGCGCGAAGTCTCGGGGATGCTGCTCGGCGAGCAGGTCCTGCTCACCGTCGCGTCGTTCCCCGTGGCCTTTGGGGTCGCGTACTTCTTCACGTGGCTCATCGTGATCCGGTTCGAGTCGACCCTCTACCGCATCCCGATCGTGACACGGCCGGTGACCTACGCGATCGGGGTCGCCGTGGTGTCCCTGGCCACCCTCCTCACCGCGCTGGCGGTGCGCCGCCGGATCGGCCGCCTCGACCTGATCGCCGTGCTCAAGACCCGGGAGTGAACGCGATGCGACTGTCCCGCACCAGGATGCTGTGGATCGTTGGCGGGGGACTGCTGGCGGCGGCGATCGCCTGGCAGCTCCGCCCGGAGGCCCTCGACGTGCAGGTCGCGCCGGCCGCGATCGGGACGCTGCGGGTCACCCTCGAGGAGGAAGGGGTGACGCGCGTCCGCGATCACGTCGAGGTGGCGGCGCCCGTGACGGGGCGGGTCGAGGAGAGCCGGTACGAGGTCGGGGACTCGGTGCGCCGCGGCGACGTGCTGGCGCGCCTGCACCCGGCCCCGCTCGACCCGCGCACGCGCACGGAGGCGCAGGCACTGGTGGCGCAGGCCGTCAGCCGGGCGGCCGAGGCCAGCGCGCAGCTGCAACAACTGCGGGTCGCGCTGGCGGAGGCGCGCCGCGACCTCGGCCGGGCGCAGCGTCTCGCCGCGGCCGGGGCGATTGCCGAGCGCGACCTGGAGCAGGCGGGCGACCTGGTCCACGTGCGCGAGCGGGAGGTGGAGGCCGGGGCGGCGCGCGTCGCGGCCGCGCGGGAAGGGGAGCGGGCGGCGCGCGCCGCGCTCCTCGGAGCCGACCCACGGGGCGGTAGCGGGACCCCCGTCGCCGTCGTGTCGCCCATCGACGGGCTCGTGTTGCGCCTGTACGAGAGCCACGACCGCGTCGTCCCCGCGGGGACGCCGCTGGTCGAGGTCGGCGACCCGAGCCGCATCGAGGTGGTGAGTGACGTCCTCACGCGCGATGCCGCGCGTATCAGGCCCGGGATGACGATGGAGCTGCGCGCGGCCAGCCGCGCCCCGCTCACGGCGCACGTGGTGCGCGTGGAGCCTGCCGCCTTCACCAAGCGCTCGGCGCTGGGCGTGGACGAGCAGCGGGTGAATGTCATCGGGGCCTTCGACGGCCCCGTCAGCGGGCTCGGCGACGCCTTCGAGCTCGACGTGAGCGTCATCCTGTGGGAAGGGACACGCGTGCTGCGCGTCCCGTCGGCGGCGCTCGTCCCGCTCGACTCGGGGTGGGCAGTCTTCGCCGTGCAGGCGGGGCGGGCGCATCTCACCCCGGTCACGCTCGGGGAGCGCGGGGCCCAGGAGGTCGAGGTGAAGGACGGGATCGCCGCGGGAACGTCGGTCATCCTCCGTCCCGACGAGCGCCTGAAGGATGGGGGGCGCGTGCGTCCCATCCCCTGAGCGTTGCGCCTGGCGGCCGTCAGCGGTCGGGCGGGGCGCGCAGGAGGGCGCGCGTCGCGTCGTGCCGCGGCCGCGCGAGGACCGTGGCGGCGGGGCCGTGCTCGACGAGGACGCCGTGTGACAGGATGGCGACGTGGTCGGCGCACCCCCGGGCGAAGTCGACGTCGTGGGTGGCGACGAGGAGGGCGCGCCCCGAACGGGCGAGGACGCGCAGCGTCTCGCCCAACGATACCCGGCGCGCGGGATCGAGCGCCGACGTGGGCTCGTCCATCAGGAGGAGGAGCGGGTCCGGGGCCAGCGCGCGGGCGATCGCCACCCGCTGTGCCTCACCCCCGGAGAGCGCGCGGGGGAGCGCCCCGGCGCGGTGCAGCACGCCGAGGGTCCGGAGGAGCTCCCGGGCGACCTGCTCGGCGCGCTCGCGCGGCCAACCCAGCGCATGCACGGGGGCGAGCGTGACGTTCCCGAGCGCCGTCAGGTGCTCGAACAGCGCGTGCTGCTGGAAGACCATCCCGACCGCGCGCCGCAGGGCCCGCAGGCGGGACTCGGGAGGGAGCGGCCCCGGCTGCAACGTGACGTCGCCGATCGTGATGCGCCCGGCGCTGAAGGGCTGCAGCGCCGCGACGGTGCGGAGCACGGTCGACTTGCCCGCGCCCGAGACACCCATGAGCGCGCAGACCTCGCCGGGGGCGACGTCGAGGTCGACGCCGCGCAGGACGTCCTGCCCCCCGCGCTGCGCGCAGAGTCCGCGGATCTCGAGCGGTGCGCTCACCCGTGGCTCCAGCGGCGCTCCAGCGCGCGCGCCGCGCGCGCGAGCGGGAGCGAGAGCGCGAGGTACAGCGCGCCGCACAGCACTCCGGGGATGAACCAGCTCCCGATGTTGGTGGCGTAGATGGCGGTCTGCTTGGTCAGTTCGACGACGGTGATGACCGAGACGAGCGACGAGTCCTTGAGCAGGGCGACGAAATCGTTCGTCATGGGGGCAAGGGCGAGCCGGAAGGCCTGGGGCCCGCGCACGAGGCGGAGCGCCTGTATCTCCGACAATCCCAGCGTCCGCGCCGCCTCCAGCTGCAAGGGTGAGATGGACATGAGCGCCGAGCGGTAGATCTCCGACTCGTACGCGGCGTAGTTGAGTCCCAGCCCGATCACGGCGGCAAGGAAGGCGGGAAGGCGCACCACGCTCGACAGCCCGTAGTAGAGCACGAAGAGCTGGAGGAGCACCGGCGTCCCCCGCATCACCTCGACGTATGCCGTGAGCGCGAGCCGCAGCACCGGCGGGCCGTACACGCGTCCCGCGGCGACCGCGACCCCCAGCACCACGGCGAGCAGCATCGCCAGGCAGGAAAGGACCAGGGTGAGCCCCGCGCCGCGCAGGAGGGCGGGGAGGTAGCGCCCGATCATGGTCCCGCGCCCGCTGGCCGCGCCGGCTCCCGCTCCAGGCGCCTCGGCCAGGACCCGCTCGAAGTGCCGCGCCTGTCCCTCGTCCCAGATGTTCCAGCGGCGAAACGCCTGCTCCAGCCGCCCGTCGCGCATGCGCTCGCGCAGGATGGCGTTGGCCGAGTCGCGCAGGGCGCTGTCGCCCTTGGCGAAGACGGCGACGTAGTGCCCGGTGGCCAGGCTCCCCGGCTGGATGACGAAGCCCCCGGTGCGGCGCAGCGCACGCTGGGCGATGATGTGGTCGAGGAGCACCGCGTCGAGCCGGCCGGATGCAAGATCCGTGTAGGGGTGCACGTCGTCGTCGTACGACACCGGGATCACCCCGGAGCGTCGGGCATCCTCGTCGAGCATGCGGAAGGCCATGGTGGCGCCGAGTGTCCCGACGCGCTTCCCGGCGAGGTCGGCGAGCGACCGATAGCGCGCGGTGTCGGCCGGGCGGACCGCCAGCACCTCGCGGAACTCGAAGTAGGGGAGCGAGACGCTGTGGCGCTGGTGCAGGTCGGGATTGTCCTCGACGCCCGAGAGCCCCACGTCGAAGTCGCCCCGCTCCACCGATGCCGGGATGGACGCGAAGGCCACCTGGCCGAAACGCGGCTGGCGGCCCAGCCCCTCGGCGAGCATGGCCGCGACCTCGACGTCGAACCCCCGCACGCTGTCCGGGTGGGCCGGATCCGCCTCCACGTACGGGGCCCCGCCTTCGGCGTCACCTCCCCAGCGAAGGACGGGCGTTCCCGTCGCATCGGCGTGGGGAGGGGCGGGGGTGGCGCACGCGCCGGCCAGGGCGGCCATGAGGAGGCACGCCACCGCCCGGATCACCCGGTGGTTGTCGGCGGGCCGCGCCGGGCCGAAGCGCGCGGCCGCCCCCGGCCCCATGCGGCCGCCGAAGGGGCGCACCGGGCTCAGGAACGCGTGCCTAACGCGCGCCACCGCACCCGCAGTGACTCGAGGACGGTGGGGAAGTATCCCATCTGGGCGCGCTGGTCGGTCGTGGGCGGCTCCGAGACGCGCACCACGTTCCCGTAGAGGGCGGCGATCCGCTGCACGAGCTCGGCGGCGGTCTCCGCCACGTCGCGTGCCGCGGCGAGCCGCGCCTCGTCGCGGGGCGTGGTCCCTTCGAGTTGCCGGACCTCGGCGCGCGCGGAGTCGGCCAGCGCCGACGCCTCGCGATAGAGAACGGCAATCCGGTCGAGCGCCGCCGTCCATTGCTGCCGCGCGATCGGTGTCAGGCGAACCCGTGGATCCTCCACCACCTGGAAGCGTCGTGCGTACGTGTTCCCCCCGATGGCCAGGCGGGCCTCGTACGTGCCCGGAGTGGCGTACCGCCCGGGGAGCCCGCCGCCGAACCCCTCGTCGTCATCCCCGTCCTGGCGCCCACGCCGCAACTCCGGGAGGCGCAGGTTCCAGATGGCGCGCACCACGCCGCCCTTGCTGCTGGCGGAAAGGGGGACGCGCGCCACCTCGCGCCCACCCGGCGTGTGGATCGTCACGGCGCTCCCCTCGGGGATGCCGTCACGCGCCCAGAGGTCGATGATCGCGCCGTTCGGCGGGTTCTCGCCCCGGAACAGCATGTCGCCCGCGTGCGCCTTGGTGCTCGACATGCGCAGCTGGGCAGCCGGATTGATGGTGAAGATGTGGCCGGCGGCCGCTCGCACCGCAGGGGTCAGCTCCTGGAGCGCGCTGAGCTGGTCGATGATCCAGATCCCGCGTCCATGGGTGGCGAGGACGAGGTCGTTCTCGCGCGGCTGGATCACCAGGTCGTTGATCGGTACCGTCGGCATGCCGAACGGCATCGGCGACCAGTGGGCGCCCCCATCGAACGAGACGTACAGCCCGAACTCCGTCCCCAGGTAGAGGAGCTTCGGGTTCCTCGTGTCCTCGAGGATGGCGCGGATCGTCCGTGCCGGCGGAAGGTCGTTGACGATCGAGGTCCACGTCGCGCCGTAATCGGTCGACTTGAACAGGTAGTTCGTGTAGTCGTCGCCCTGGTGACCGTCGAAGGCGGCATAGACGGTCCCGGAGGCGTGGCGCGACGCGACGAGCGACGCGACCCACGTGTGCTTCGGGACGCCGGGAACGCTCGGCGTCAGGTCGGTCCAGGTACGACCGCCGTCGCGGGTGCGCTTCACGTTGCCGTCGTCGGTCCCCACGTACAGGAGCCCGTTCACGCGGGGCGACTCGCTGAGCGCCGATACGGTCGGGTAGTACGACACGCCGTCGTCCAGGGAGAGCGTCGTGGGCTCGGGTTCCTGGCCCATGATGCGCAACGAGCGGCGGTCGACGCCGGTGGTCGGGTTCCCTAACGAGCGCCAGGTGTCGCCGCGATCATCGCTCGTCCACAGCACGGCCATCCCCGCGAAGACGGTCTTGGGGTCGTGCGAGGAGATCAGGAACGGCGAGTTCCACCCGGCTGGCGGGATCTTCTTCCCCACGCGGGGATCGGGCGCCCCCCAGTTGCCGAGTTTCGGTCCCTCGCCCTCCTTGACGGTCGGGCGCAGGTTCCTGGCCTCGCGCGTCTGGAGGTTCACCCGGGTGATCCCGAGATACTGGGACGACGAGTACACCGTGCGGTTGTCGGTGGTGTCGATGACGTTGTGGAAGCCATCGCCGCCGCCCACGCGGAACCAGTCGTCGTTCAGGATGCCCTGCGTGGAGAAGGTCTGGTTGGGGCCGCACCAGCTGCCGTTGTCCTGCAACCCGCCGCACACGAAGTACGGCGATGAGGTGCTGGCCGAGACGTGGTAGAACTGCGAGACCGGGAGCGAGGAGACGTACAGCCACCTGGTCCCGCGGTCGTAGCTGATCCCGACACCACCGTCGTCGCCCTTGATGAGATGGCGCGAATCCTTGGGATCGACCCAGACCACGCGGTCGTCGCCGTGCAACGACTGCCGCGGTTCCACGAAGGTCTTGCCGCTGTCGTCGCTCACCGAGTACTGCACCATGTAGATGCGGCTCTGGTCGGAGGGATCGACACGAATCTGCGAGGAGTAGGCGGGGCGCGGGTTCCAGTCGCTCATGTGCCGCCACGACGCCCCCTTGTCCTCGGAGCGGAAGACGCCCCCCGCGCGCTTCGCGTAGGAGACGGACGACGTGTATCGCTCGCCTTGCTCGAGCGAGATGTAGACGATGCGCGGATCCTTGCGATAGATCGAGATCCCGATGCGCCCGACGATCCCCGTGGGGAGCCCGTGTTCCAGCTTCTGCCAGGTGCGTCCCGCGTCGGTGCTCTTGTACAGCCCGCTCCCCGGGCCCCCTCCCACGAAGCCGAAGGGGGCTCGGCGGCGCTGGTACAGGGCGGCGTAGACGATGTTCGGATCCGATGGATCGATCGCCACGTCGACGGCCCCTGTATCCTCGTCCTTCGCGAGCACGAGGGCCCAGCTCTTCCCGCCGTCTGTGGATTTGTAGAGCCCGCGCTCCGGGTTGGGCCCCCACAGATGCCCGGGAACAGCGACGTACACCACGTCGGAGTTGGTGGGGTCGATCGCGATGCGGGCGATGTGCTTGCTGTCGCGCAGCCCGACGTTCGTCCACGTGTCGCCGCCGTCGGTCGACTTGTAGACGCCGTCTCCCCACCCCGAGCTCTGCCGGTTCGTCGCCTCACCCGTCCCGATCCAGACGATGCGCGGGTCGCGCTGGTCCACAGTGATGGCACCGACGGAATGCACCCGTTCGCGCTCGAAGACCGGTTTCCAGGTGACGCCGTTGTCGCGCGTCTTCCAGACGCCGCCCGTTGCACTGGCGGCATAGAACTCGTACGAATCCGTTTCGTTGACGGCGATGTCGACGATCCGCCCGCTCATGTTGGCCGGACCGATGGTGCGCGCTCGCAGCGTGCTGAAGTCGCCGCCCTGCTGCGCGCCGAGCGAGAATGGCGTGGCCAGCAACGCGAGGGTCACGATGGCGACACTCGCCTCGGCGAGGACGACGCGAGACACAGGGCGCGTGGGCGGCACGCGAGATGACGACATGCGGGCGACGAGGGACGACATGGGCGAAGGAGGGTGGGAGACGCCGAAAGGCTAAGGCTTGGGACGTCCGTTGTCACGCGATCCGGCCCACGCCGCCGCCCACGGCGCGAGGTTCACCGCATGTCGTCCGGCGCGGCGCTTCCCATGCGACGCGGCTCGGGCCCTCGGGCTCAGCCCTGGCGGTTCACGCGGTGCCAGTCGCCCTCGTACTCCATGTACCGCGCCGTCTCCAACGCCAGGTCTTCGCCAAGCAGGCGGGCGACGACATGCAGCGACATGTCGATTCCCGCGCTGACCCCCGATGACAGGATCACGCGTCCGTTGTCGACGATCCGTGCCCCCTCGCGCACGGTGGTCCGCGGCGCCACGGCGCGCAGCTCGTCGAAGGCGAGATGGTGCGTCGTCGCCTCCATCCCCTCCAGTCGCCCGGCGCAGGCCAGCACCAGGGCCCCCGTGCACACCGACAGCAGGAATTCGCTCGCGCCACCGACGCGCGCCACCCATTCCAGCATCACCGGGTTCTTCATTTCGCGACGCGTGCCGAAGCCGCCGGGGACCACGAGGATGTCGGGCGTCGGCGCGCTCGCGAACGAGTGCAGCGGCGTCACCACGAGGCCGTTGCGCGCCCGGATCGTCTGGCCGCGCTCCGACACGGTGAACACGTCGAACGGATCCAGTTGCGCCCGTCGCCCGCAGACGGAGAAGACCTCGAACGGTCCGGCGAAGTCGAGCACCTCGACCTCATCGAAGAGGACGATGGCCACGGTCCGCCGCGGGATCGGGAGCGGACGTGATGAGGCGGGAGAAGACGAAATGATGGTCATCCCCTACATGATATGCGGGGGACACCCTCACGCGCGAGTCGGAGGCGTCGGACAGTTTCACGCCCATGTTTACCCACATCATCATCGAGCCCTTTCGCGTCCGCACGGTGGAGCCCATTCGGCAGACGACGCGCGAACAGCGTGCCGCCGCCCTCGAGGCGGCGCACTACAACGTCTTCCGCCTCGACGCCCGCGATGTCCTCATCGACCTCCTGACCGATTCGGGGACGGGGGCCATGTCGGCCAACCAGTGGGCCGCCATGATGCAAAGCGACGAGTCCTATGCCGGGGCCCGCTCGTACCATCGCTTCCGCGACGCCGTTACCGAGATCACGCACAAGGCGCACGTCCTTCCCACGCACCAGGGGCGAGCCGCCGAGCGCATCCTGTTCGGCGCGATGGTCAAGGCGGGGGACGTCGTCCCCAACAACACCCACTTCGATACCACGCGCGCGAACGTGGAGGATCGCGGGGCCATCGCGCTCGACCTTCCGTGTGTGGAGGGGCGCGACCCCGAGCTGGTGCACCCCTTCAAGGGGAACATGGACCTCGACGCCCTGGAGCGCACCCTGCGCGAGCATGCGGGGCGCGTCCCGCTGGTCATGCTCACCGTCACGAACAACTCCGGCGGGGGGCAGCCGGTGAGCATGGCGAACATCCGGGGGGTGCACGAGATCTGCGTGCGCCACCACGTCCCGTTCTTCCTCGATGCCTGTCGCTTCGCCGAGAACGCCTGGTTCATCAAGCTGCGCGAGCCGGGGTACGCCGAGCGAACGCCCGCCGAGATCGCGCGCGAGATGTTCACCTACGTGGATGGCTGCACGATGAGCGCCAAGAAGGACGGCCTGGCCAACATCGGCGGCTTCCTCGCGCTCAACGACGATGCGGTCGCCGCCCGGTGTCGCAACAACCTGATCCTCACCGAGGGATTTCCCACGTACGGTGGGCTCGCGGGCTATGACCTCGAGGCGATCGCCGTGGGGCTGCAGGAAGTGCTCGAGGAAGACTACCTGCGCTACCGGATTCGCTCGGTGGAGTACCTGGCCGAGAAGCTGCAAGCGGCCGACGTCCCGATGCTCGTCCCGCCAGGGGGGCATGCCCTCTATCTCGATGCCCGGCGGATGCTCCCGCACATCCCGCAGCTGCAATACCCGGCCTGGGCGCTCTCGTGTGCGCTCTACCTCGAAGGAGGCGTGCGGGCGGCCGAGATCGGGAGCGTGATGTTCGGGCTCCAACCCGACGGGAGCGAGCAGCCGTCGCGGATGGAACTGCTGCGCCTCGCCTTCCCGCGCCGGGTGTACACCCAGAGCCACGTGGACTACCTGGCGGAGGTCTTGCGCTACCTGCGGCAGCGCGCGCACGCCATCCGTGGGATGCGGATCGTGGAGCAGCCGCCGGCGCTGCGTCACTTCACGGCGAAGCTCGCCCCGATGGCGGGTGCACTGTACGCCGACTAGGGGACAAGTGCCTGGCGCGGGCGCCCGCGCCGCAGGGGCGCCCGCGCCGCAGGGGCGCCCGCGCCGCAGGGGCGCCCGCGCCTCAGGGGCGCCCGCGCCTCAGGGGCGCCCGCGCCTCAGGGGCGCCCGCGCCTCAGGAGCGCCCGCGCC
>MEDZ01000017.1 GCA_001724275.1 Gemmatimonadetes bacterium SCN 70-22 | reverse complement strand
AAGGACGAGACGCGGCGCGACACGATCTACCTTGCCGGCAAGGCGGCCGAGATGAGCGTCAAGGACGTGGTCGCCGCCGAGGTGCGGCGCGTCTTCAGCTCGGCCGTCGTCGGCGGCATGCAGCGCTTCCTCGGCCCCGACGACATCGAGGAGATGCGCCACCGCGCCTTCTCCCTGGGCGACCTGGTCCGCGACGGGCGCCTCTCGGGGCTCCAGTGGTACAACCCGCCCAGCGGGTGCCTCCGCTTTTCCGGCACCAATGGCTGCGCCCAGGTCTTCGTCGACGGCATCCCGGTCAACCTCCGCGTCGACGCCATCTCGTCGAGCGACATCGAGGCCATCGTCGCCTACCGCGACATGGAGCTGGGGATGGCCGCCACCTCCGGGCGAGGGGCGCTGGATACCTCCCGCTACGGGGCGGTGCTGGTCTTCACCCGGCGCTACATGATCCGCTAGCGCGATCCCGTCCTCCCGCAGGTGACGCGCGCCGGGGTGTAACCCCCGGCGCGCGTCGTACGTAGGGACCTTGGCTCACACGATTCCCCCGGAGCAACCATGTCGCCTACCCGCTTCCTCCCCGTGATCGCCGCCTGCGTGCTCGCCGGCGCCTGCGACGCCAAGGTCAGCGCCCGTCCCAGCAGCGGTGGGGTCAGCGTCTCCTTCTCGTCCGATTCGGCCCCAGACCGCGCCACGGCGGCGACCGGGGAATCGCTGGCACGCACCAGCCGCCCCACCTTTGCCGAAGGACCCGACGGAAGCGTGTCGATGTCGACGCGAAACGGCACGATGGTGATGGCGTTGCGCCACGACTCGGTGGTCGTTGCCTTCTCCGACTCGGTCCGGCAGCATGTGAGGCAGAAGCTCGAGGCGAAGCTGGACGAGCAGCGTCCACAGGAGTCCGCGATCGGCCAGGTGGTGCAGGGAGTCGTCGAGAAGGGGGTGACCGGAGCCCTGAGCGAGGTCTTCGACAAGGCGCGCGGCTTCCCCGTCGCTTCGCTGCGCGGCGTGCGCTACGAGGAGGGCGAGATCCGCTTCGACTACGTGAAAAAGCCGGCCTGGACCTTCGACGAGTTCGAGACCGACGGCACCCCGCTCCTGTCGCAGTTCCACCCGGCCGATGCGGCGCGCTTCGTCGGGGCCGTGCGCGCCCGGATGCGGGGCGCCTGACCCCGGCTCAGTCGACCGAGAAGACCCGCTCCGCCTCGCGCTCGTAGCGCGCCAGCTCGTCGCGCTGGCGCCGCGCGTCCCACCCCAGTCGCGCCGCCAGGAGGGTGGCGATGCGCCGGGCCGCCGCCGCGCCGTGGTCGCGGGTCTCGAACGCCAGGTGGGTACGCCGGATCACGATGTCGCCTAACGTCACCGCCCTCTCGCGGGCGATGGCGTGCAACGGCTCGGTCATCGTGTAGGGGAGGGCCGGGTCGATGCGTTCGCGCAGCGCCGGGTCGTCGCGCGTCGGTCGCCACGCGTCGCGCCAGTCGCACCCGTAGGCCCCCGCGAGGCGGCGCGCGACCGCCGCATCGCCCACCGCCGCCGCCGCCTCGTGCTCGGTTGCCGAGAGCGAGCGCATGGCCCCCCCGGGAAGGAGCACCTCGCGGTGCGGGCGTCCCGGGCGCTCATGCTCGCCTAACGCTTCGCAGGCGCGGTCCACCACGTCCTCGGCCATCGCCCGGTACGTCGTGAGCTTGCCGCCCGTCACCACCAGCATCCCGAGCGGGCCGGTGGCGATCGTGTGCTCGCGCGAGGCGCTCCCCGCGTCGCCCTCGGCCAGCGTGGCCGCCAGCGGGCGGATCCCCGACCACGCCGCCACCACGTCCTCGTCGCCCAGCCGGGCCGCGGGGAAGTTCGCGTTGCAGGCCTCGAGGAGATAGCGGACTTCCTCGCGCGTGGCGCGGACCTCGTCGGGGCCGCCACGGGCCGCGGTCTCCGTCGTCCCGATGATCGTGTGCGTGGCGGCAGGGAGGACGAACATCACCCGCCCGTCCTGCGGCGCCACGAGCGTGACGGCATCGCGGTTCCCCACGCGGTCCCGTGGCACCGCGACGTGGACCCCCGCGGATCCGAGGACGGCGTGTCCCCGCGTCCCGCCCTCGAGCGCCTCCAGGGCGTCGGTCCACGGGCCCACTGCACTCACGATCACCCGGGCATGCACCGTCACCTCGCGTCCGGTGCCGTCATCGCGCACCATCGCTCCGGTCGCCCGCCCGGCAGCGCGCGTCAGCGCAGTGACCGCCGCGTGGTTCAATACCGTCGCCCCGGCGGCCGCGGCGCCGAGCGCGTTGGCCAGGGTGAGGCGCGAGTCGTCGGTCGAGGCGTCCCAGTAGGTCGCCCCCCCGACCAGCCCCTCGGGCGACAGTCCCGGTTCGCGCGCCAGCACCGCCTCGCGCGTCAGCTTGCGATGGTTGCCGACGTTGCGAAAGAGCGCGAGGGCGTCGTACAGCGTGAGCCCGGCCAGGAGCTTCCACTCGGCGACGCGCGCCCCCTCGTAGACCGGCCAGGTGAACGGGAGGGGGCGGACCAGGTGCGGCGCCAGCCGCAACAGCCGGCGCCGCTCGCGACTCGACTCGAAGACGAGGTGCAGGTGCCCGTGCTCCAGGTAGCGCACCCCGCCATGCACCAGCCGCGACGTACGGCTCGACGTCCCGCTGGCGAAGTCGTCCTTCTCCACGAGGGCCACGCGCAGGCCGCGCAGCGCGGCATCACGCGCGACCCCACACCCCACGATCCCCCCGCCGATGACGAGGATGTCGAACCGCTCGCGCTCGAGGGTGTCGAGCGCGGCGGCGCGCCACGGCGGGGAGGGCGACATCGCGGGGCCGCCCCGGTGCCTAACGCCGAGCCGGCTGCCCGGCCTTCGGCGTCGTGCGGGCGATGAACTGGCGGATGTCCTCGTTCGACGTCGCCAGGTCCTCCTTGCGCAGGTACATCATGTGCCCCGAGCGGTACCCCTTCCACGACATCCGGTCCTGCACGCGCCCCGCCGGGTCGAGGTTCCACATCGAGTACTTCGCGTTGAAGTAGTCCGTCCCGCCGTCGTAGTAACCCGACTGCACCATCAGGTGGAGGTACGGGTTCTCGGACATCGCGCGGCGCAGCTGCTCGCCCGTCTGGTCGCCCGACCGGTTCCACGGGTTCACCGGGCCGAAGAGCCAGTACTGCAGGTCGGTCTTGAACTTGAGGACGTCGCGCAGGTAGTGGTTGATGGCCGGGGCGAAGGCGTGGTTCCACGCCGTGAGGGCAGGGTCGAAGTCGGGCGCCGCGCCGGCGTCGGTGCGGTCGAGCCCCTGATAGCGCGAGTCCAGGCGCCCGACGGTCACGCCGCGATCGCGCAGCAGCTCCTTCCAGAAGAACTGCGTGGGGACGTTCATCGCGTACTCGCCCACGGCCTTCTCAGACAGGCCGCTGTAGCGCGCGAACTGCTTCACCAACTCCGTGCGCTGCGCCGCCGGGAGCGACCCGCCACGGGCGATGCCCGGGAGCAGCTTCTCGATGGTGAAGCTCTCGACCTCGGGGAGGAGCTGCTCCAGGTCACGCCCCTGCAGGTCGGCCGGGAGCGCCTTGTGGTACCACGCCGTCGCCGCGAAATACGGCAGCCGCAATGCGGCGGCCACGGGGCCGTCGCGCTCCACCCCGAGCCCCGTCGGCGAGACGAGGATCACCCCGTTGAAGAACATCCAGTGCGCGGACTGGAGGCGCCCCACCAGCCCGGACACACGGGTCGTCCCGTAGCTCTCGCCAATGAGGTACTTCGGGCTCGGCCAGCGCCCCTGCCGCGTCACGAAGGCATCCACCCACCGGGCCAGGTAGGTGATGTCCTCGTTGACACCGAAGAACTGCTCGCGCTTGGCGTCGCCGATGATGCGCGAGAAGCCGGTGTTGACGGGGTCGATGTACACGATGTCCGCGACATCGAGGATCGAATTGGGGTTGTCCTGCACGCCGTACGGCTGCACCGGATACCCCTCGTCGTCGATGCGGAGCTGCTTGGGCCCCGTGTAGGCGATGTGCATCCACACGGAGGCCGAGCCGGGGCCGCCGTTGAACGAGATCACGAGCGGACGCGCGTCCCGGTTGGTGACGTCGCTCCGCTCGTAGTAGGTGTAGAACATCGAGGCGATCGGTGCCCCCTTGTCATCCCATACCGGTTGCGTCCCGACCGTCACCCGGTAGGGGACCGACTTCCCCTTGATGGTCACGACGTCGTTGGAGCGGATCGCCGTGTCGGCGATGATCCGGACCGAGGCGGGGTCCGCTGCCGGCCGCCCCGAGGGGGCGGGCGCCGCTGCGGGGCGCTCGGTTGCAGGGCGCTCCTGCGCCGCGCGATCCTGGGGGGGAGGCCCCTGCGCCGCGCGCGCCTGCGCACTCAGGGGGAGGGCGGTGAAGAGGAGGGCAGTCGGAAGTAGGCGAAGGCCGTGATGCATCGCTCGTCGGGAAGTGAGGGGACTCTGTCTCGTGGCGCATCATGCCGCTGCGCCGCGCTCACCGCTAGAACGCACGCCCGCCACTCCCCGCTGGAGCGGACCGGTTGGACCAGCCGCTCATCGAGCGCGCGGCGTGCGCCTCCCGTCTCCCCATGCAATATTCCCCTAGCCCTCGCGACGCCCAATTCCCGCTTCCCGTCTCCCGTCTCCCGTCTCCCGTCCCCCGTCTCCAGAATGCCCCGCCGAGTCGCCATCGTTGCCGGGGTCCGCACCCCCTTCGCCCGAGCGGGGACGGCCCTCAAGTCGCTCTCAGCCATCGAGCTCGGGCGCCTCTGCGTCGCCGAGCTGGTGCAGCGCACCAACCTCGAGGGCGAGAGCGTCGATGCGCTGGTCTTCGGCACCGTCGTCCCCTCGGTGCTGGCGCCGAACATTGCCCGCGAGGTCTCGCTGATCCCGCATCTCCCCAAGGGGGTGCAGGCGCACTCGGTGAGCCGCGCCTGCGCGAGCGCCAACCAGGCCATCACCGACGGCGCCGACCAGATCGCGCTCGGGCACGCCGACGTGGTCATCGCCGGTGGCGCCGAGTCGCTGTCGAACGTCCCGATCCTCCACTCGCGGGGCTTCGCGGACGCACTCGTGGCGGCGTCGCGGGCCAAGTCGCTCGCCCAGCGCGCCCGGGCACTCGCCCGTATCCGCCCGCGCGACCTCGTCCCGGTCACCCCCGCCATTGCCGAGCCCACCACGGGAGAGACGATGGGGCAGAGCGCGGAGAAGATGGCCAAGATCAATGCCATCCCTCGCGCCGAGCAGGACGCGCTGGCGTATCGCTCGCACCGCAATGCCAGCGCGGCGACCGCCGACGGGCGCCTGACGAGGGAGATCGCCCCGGTGTGGGCGCCCCCCCGCTACGACGCCGTGCTCGCCAGCGACAACGGGATCCGCGACGACACCACGCCCGAGGCGCTGGCCGCCCTCAAGCCGGTCTTCGACCGGCGGTACGGGAGCGTCACGGCCGGCAACGCCTCCCCCCTCACCGATGGCGCCGCCGCCGTCCTCCTCATGAGCGAGGAGCGCGCGCGGGCACTGGGTTACGAACCGTTAGGGTTCATCCGGTCGTACGCCTACGCGGCGCTCGATCCGGGCGAGCAGCTCCTGATGGCTCCCGTCCTCGCCGCCCCGGTCGCCCTCCGGCGCGCGGGGCTGGCCCTGCGCGACATGGACCTCGTGGAGATGCACGAGGCGTTCGCGGCCCAGGTCCTCTCCAACATCAAGGGTCTGGCCTCGCGCGAGTGGGCCGCGCGCGCCGGCTTCGCCGAACCGGTCGGCGAGGTCGACCCGGATCGCCTCAACGTGTTGGGTGGCTCGATCGCCATCGGCCACCCCTTCGGCGCCACCGGCGCCCGCATCACCACCACCCTGTGCAACGAGCTCGCACGCCGTGGTGGCCAGTTCGGATTGATGACCGTCTGCGCGGCCGGCGGGCTGGGCTTCGCGATGGTGGTGGAGAGGCAGTGAACAGAAGAGGGGAAGTCGGGAAGACGAGGAGCACCGAGGCGGCGCCGGGCCTGACGCCGGCCGCTCGGTGTCTCCTCTTCTCGTCGTCTCGTCCTCTCGTCCTCTCGTCTTCTCGTCCTCTCGTGAGGTCCCAATGAGTGCGCTATCGCTGACCGTGGAGGACGGCGTCGCCGTCGTGGTATTCGACCTCCCCGGGGAGCCGGTCAACAAGTTCTCGCAGCCGGTCAAGGACGAGTTCCTCGCACTGTTCGATCGCCTCGAGGGCGATCCCGAGGTCCGTGCCGCCGTGCTCATCTCGGGAAAGGCCGATGCGTTCATCGCCGGTGCCGACATCGAGGAGTTCCTGCGCTGGACATCGGCGGCCCAGGCGGAGAAGGCGTCGCGCGACGGGCATGCGATGCTCGACCGGCTCGAGCACCTGCGCGTCCCCGTCGTGGCGGCGATCCACGGGGCGTGCATGGGGGGCGGGGTCGAGGCGGCGCTCGCCTGCGCGTACCGCATCGCCACCGACCACCCCAGGACCGTCCTCGCCCTCCCCGAGGTGCAACTGGGGATCTTTCCCGGCGCCGGCGGGACGCAGCGCCTGCCGCGCACCGTGGGACTGCAGGCGGCGCTGGACATGATCCTCACCGGGAAGAACGTCCGCGCGCGCAAGGCGGCACAGATCGGCCTCGTGCACGAGGTGGTGCACCCCGCCATCCTGCGCCAGGTCGCGGCGCAGCGCGCGCGCGAGATCGCCGATGGCGTCCGCGACCGCAACCCCGACGCGCGACGGCGCGATGCCAGCACGCTCCTGCTCGACGCGAACCCGCTCGGCCGCGCCTTCGTGATGCGCAAGGCGCGCGAGATGACGCTCGCGCGGACGCGCGGAAACTACCCGGCGCCGCTGGCGGCCCTGGAGGCGATCGCGGCCGGCTTCCAGGACGCCGAGAAGGGGTATCGCGAGGAGGCGCGGCTCTTCGGCGAGATGGCGATGACCCCGGTGGCCCGCGAGTTGATCGGGATCTTCTTCGCCACCACGGCCCTCAAGAAGGACAGCGGCGTCGGCGACCCCCCCGTGTCGACGGCCGCCGTGCGGAAGCTGGGCATCCTCGGGGCGGGCTTCATGGGGGCGGGCATCGCCTCGGTCGCCGTCCAGCAGGGGACGCTCGTGCGGCTCAAGGACGCCGACCTGGCCCGCGTGGGCAAGGGACTGGGCGCCATTCGCGCCGTCCTCGAGGAGGGCGTCGCGAAGCGGCGCCTCACCCGCCAGCAGATGGCCGACCAGTTGCTCCTGGCGGGAGGGACCGTGGACTACTCCGGTTTCGGCAACGTCGACCTCGTCATCGAGGCCGTCTTCGAGGACCTGCAGGTGAAGCAGGCGGTGGTCCGCGAGGTCGAGGCCGTCGTCCCGCCACACGCCATCATCGCCTCCAACACCAGCACGATTCCCATCACGCGCATCGCCCAGGCGTCGTCGCGCCCCGAGCGGGTGCTCGGGATGCACTTCTTCTCCCCCGTGCACAAGATGCCCCTCCTGGAGGTCATCGTGCATGCGCGGACGTCGCGCGAGGTGGCGGCGAGCGCCGTGGCGTACGGGAAGAAGCTGGGGAAGACGGTGATCGTCGTGCAGGATGCGCCGGGATTCTACGTCAATCGCATCCTCGCCCCCTACCTCAACGAAGCGGGACGGCTGATTGACGGCGGCGCGGCGATCGACGCCGTCGACGCGGCGCTCCTCGACTTCGGCTTCCCGGTGGGCCCCATCACCCTCCTCGACGAGGTGGGGCTCGACATCGCGGGCAAGTCCGGGGCGATCTTCCTCGAGGCGTTCGGCGAGCGGCTCGCCCCCTCGGCGACGCTGCGCGCGGTCGTCGAGTCCGGGCGCCTGGGACGGAAGGGGCGACAGGGCTTCTACCGCTACGACGACAAGGGGAAGAAGGGGGGTGTGGACGCGACGGTGTACGCCTTCACTCCCGGTGGATCGCAGCGCATCGCCGTCGCGGCGGAGGAGATCCAGCAGCGCTGTGTCCTGGGGATGGTGAACGAGGCGGTGCGCTGCCTCGAGGACGGGATCATCGCGTCGCCCCGTGACGGCGACATCGGCGCCGTGTTCGGGATCGGCTTCCCGCCCTTCCGTGGCGGGCCGTTCCGCTACGTCGATGCGGTCGGGGCCGGCTGGGTCGTCGACCAGCTGGAAGAGCTGAATTCCCGCTTTAGTGGGCGCTTCGCGCCGGCCGAGCTCCTGGTGCAGGTGGCGCGGCGCGGGGGGCGCTTCCATGCGCACGGGCCGGGCGGGCTGTGATGCGGCGCACGTTCGCCTAACGACGTCCGTCACCTCGCGGCGGCGCCCTCGACCTCAGGGTTCGAGGGCGCCAGATTGTCTTCTGTGTGTGGCCGCGCCCGGGATCGCGAGGGGTGCGGCCCGGGGCGATTCCTCGGCGATGCGCTTGAGAAAGTCCTGCCGGTGTATGACGTTAAGTCATTACGTTACAATGGCTTGCACGGCTGTGTCCGGCGGCGTATTTCCTGAAATTGACGAATGGCGATTTCGCAGGGTCTACCACTAGAGAACGACGGCGACGCCGAGGTCGTGGCACAGGTGCTGGCGGGTGATACCGCCGCCTATGCCATCCTCGTCGGACGCTACCGGGCGCAGTTCGCGCGGTTCGCCACGCGCATGCTCGGCAACCGGGAGGACGCGGAGGAGGCGCTGCAGGATGCCTTTCTCCGGGCTTATCGGTCGTTGGCCAAGTGCGATGACCCGGCGCGGTTCGGCTCGTGGCTCTTTCGCATCCTGGCGAATCGGTGTCGGACGGCGGGGGCTCGGCGGGGGCGGCGGGAGAAGACGTTCATCCGTGATGACGTCGCACTCCTCGATGCCTCCGAGGAGCACCCGGAGGATCGGTCGGCGTGGCGTGAGGAGATCCAGCGCGCGCTGCTGATGCTCGAGGAGGACCAGCGCGAGGCCTTCCTCCTGAAGCACGTGGAAGAGCTGGGATACGACGAGATGGCGGAGCTCACCGGTGTGGGCGTTTCCGCCCTCAAGATGCGGGTCAAGCGAGCGTGCGAGCGCCTGCGGGCGCTCCTGCAAGAGGTGCAACGGTGATGGTTCACGACGACGAGTTCGACCCCTTCATTGCCGAGATCGCCCGGGAGTTGAAGCACCCGGTGGCGCTCGATGCGCGTTTCGATGCGCGCGTCATGGCGGCCATCGAGCCGGCGGTGATTCCCATCGGGGTGCATCGCGCCACCGCGCGCCCGTGGTACCGCCGCACCGTCTCGTTCTCCGTCTCGCAGGTGGCGGGGCTCGCGGCGGCGGCGGCGCTCGTCGGCGTGGTCGCGATGAACCTCGTCGAGCCTGGCGCGGGCTCGCGTGCGGCGGTCGCTGACCGCGGCCGCCTGCCCGCCCTGGTCCCGGTTGCCGATGTCGCCGTCGACGAGAACGCCCCCGTCGCCCAGCAGTTCATCCTCGTCGCCCCGAGCGCGGCGTCGGTGTCGGTCGTGGGCGACTTCAACGATTGGGATGCGTCGCGCTTCAAGATGGAGCGCGTCTCTCCCGACGGCGCCTGGTCGGTCACCGTCCCGCTTACGCCGGGACGCTACGAGTACCAGTTCGAGGTCGACGGCAAGCTGCGCATCACCGATCCCACGCGTCCGCAGACGTCGAGCGAATTCGGCTCGGCCAATTCGGTCATCACCGTCGAGCGCCGGAACTGACCATGCGGAGATTCCCTCGGTTCGCGCTGGCCATCACCAGCGTCCTGACGCTCAGCGCCTTCAACGCGCAGGCCGGCGGTGATCCGCGCCTGACGGCGCGCCTCGATCGGGAGACGCGCGAGGCCGTCGACGCCATCATCGCGAGCGCCCGCAAGGCCGGCGTTCCCACCGAGACGCTGGTCGACAAGGCGCTCGAAGGGGCGAGCAAGCGGGCCAGTGGCTCCGTCATCATCTCGGTGGTGCGCGGGTGGGCGGACGACCTCCGGCGCGCTCGTCAGGCGCTGGGGCCGGGGTCGCCCGACGCCGAAGTGGTCGCGGGAGCCCACGCGCTGCGCAACGGCGTGCAGGTTCGCGAGCTCGAGCGCCTGCGCTCGGCCCGGAGCGGCGTGCGCTACGCCATGGCACTCGACGTCATGAACTACCTCGTCAACCGTGGCGTCCCGGCCGACACCATCTCGCCGGTCATCGTCGACCTGGTGCTGGCGTCGGCGACCGAGGATCAGTTCGCCAAGTTCCGGCAGGATGTCGAGCGCGACATCTCCGGTGGTGTGGCGGCGGCCACGGCGGCGTCGCTGCGGGGGCACGGCCTCGTGCAGCAGATTGCCAGCAGCGCGACCAGCGCCGATGGCGGGGCTCCGGGGAGTGCGTTACCTTCGGTTCGCGGTACGACTCGCGTGGCCGATCCAGCGCTCAATCCGACCGCCGTCGGGGCGGTGCAGGGGGCCAGCACGGCCTCTGGAGCTGCGGAAGCGCCGGCCGCGCCGCGGGCGCCCTGCCCCGCCGCGCGACTGCTTTGGTGCCTGTTCGTCCTCGCTGTCCCGCCGCTCGGTGCGCAGGCGCCGGTGCGCACGCGCGACGTGGGGTTCGCCACCGTCGCCTACGACAACGGGCTCACGTTGGGGGCGCTCACGCTCACCGAGACCGTCGCCGTCGAGCGCCCGGCCGGGGCGCTGTTCGCCACCGGGCTCGTCTCGCTGTTCAATGATGGGCGCTGGTCCATGCAGGGGGGGCTCACCGGTTCGCGATTTTCCGCCGCCATCCCCACCAGCGGCCTGCTGCGCCCCTGGTTCCGCTCGGTCCGCGGCGAGCTGTCGTTCAACACCACCAGCACCGCCCAGCACGGCTTCATGCCCACGTTGCAGCTCCTGGGGCAGGCCCGGTTGCACCTGCAGCACGACCAGTATGCCGTCCGCGGTGGCGCCGCCGTGACCCGCACCTTCGACGGCTACGCCTGGCGCACCACCGTGCTGGGGGACGCCGGCGGGTGGGCCCGCGTCGGCCAGGCCGTGGTCTCCTTCACCACGACCCCCATGCAGCTGCAGTACGGCGACGTGCTCGGCGACAACGAGGCGGCCGTCTCGTGGACGCGCGGGCGCGTGACCTACGATGCCTCGTTAGGTGTGCGGGTGGGCGAGGCGCTGCGCGGCACCGTGGCCTGGGGCTCGTTCACGGCCACCTGGCCCCTGCTCGCCGGGACGCTCGCCACCGCCAGCGTGGGGAAGTACCCGGTCGACCTCATCCAGGGGCTCCCTGGCGCGCGCTATGCCGCCATCGCCCTGCGCCTCCCGAACGGGAAGTTCCCCGCGCTGCGCCGCGCCGCGCGCCGCCCCGTCCTTCCCCCGCCGCCCGAGCGCCCCGCGCTCCCGATCACCGAGCGCCTCGCGCTCGTCATCGGCCCCTCGCTCGACTCGCTCTCGCTGCGCGAGATCCGCGTCTGGGCGCCGGGGATCCAGCGCGTCGAGCTCCTGGCCGACTTCACCGAGTGGGTTCCGGTCCCCCTCATCCGCCAGCCGGACGGCGTATGGCGCGGCTATTACCACGTCACGCCGGGCATCCATCGCGTCAACCTCCGCCTCAATCGCGAGGAGCTCGACGTCCCGGTGAACCTGGCACGCGTGAAGGACGAGTTCACCGGCGACGTGGGGCTGGTCATCGTGCGATGACGGCGGCGGTGCCGCCGAGCCCCGCAGGCGCAAGGCGCCTCCGCCTGCGACGCCACGTATATTTCGCGCGTCGCGCGGCCGGCGTGTCGGTTCCACGCCCCTCTCACCCCCGGCGGGCACCGCGCTCCCAACGGGGACGTTCACCCTGGTAATGCTTCGTCAGACCTTCCTCTTCCTCTCGCATCGGCAAGGGATCTTCCGCTTCGTGCGGAACAACCGGCTCGCGCGCCGGTTCGCCAATCGCTTCGTGGCCGGCGAGACCATCGACGACGCCGTGGCCGCGGTGCGCGCCCTGAACGCCAGGGGGATCACGGCCACGCTCGACCTCCTCGGGGAGAGCGTCACCTCCGCGACCGAGGCGCGCGCCACCGCCGACCACTACGTGGAGCTCCTCGACCGCATCGCCGCCGAGGGGCTGGACGCCAACGTCTCGTGCAAGCTCACGGCGATGGGCCAGGACATCTCCGACGCGCTGTGCATCGAGAACATCTCCCGCGTCCTCGAGCGGGCGCGGCACCACGGCTCGTTCGTGCGGCTCGACATGGAGAGCAGCGACTACACGGAACGCACGTTGCAGCTGTTCAGGGAACGGCTCTACCCGCACTTCCCCGCCGAGGTGGGGATCGTCCTGCAGAGCTACCTGCGGCGCACGGCCGCCGACATCTCCGGCGCCATCGACCTGCAGTGCCGGGTGCGCCTCTGCAAGGGTGCCTACAAGGAGCCGGCGACGGTGGCCTTCCCCGACAAGCGCGACGTCGACGCCAGCTACGTGGCCGGCATGAAGCGCCTCATGTCGGAAGGGAAGTACCCGGGGCTCGCCACGCATGACGAGGCGATCATCGAGGAAGCCAAGCGCTTTGCGAAGGAGCAGGACATCGCCCCCGACCGCTTCGAGTTCCAGATGCTCTACGGCGTGCGCCGCGACCTCCAGGACCGCCTCGTGCGCGAGGGCTACCGCATGCGTGTGTACGTCCCCTACGGCACGCAGTGGTATCCGTACCTGATGCGGCGGTTGGCCGAACGCCCCGCCAACGTCGCGTTCATGACCGGCAACATCATCAAGGAGCGCCTGGCGGCGCGACGGTAGCGATGGCAGGCCAGTGGCTCCCCCCCGACCACTCGCAAGGCGATGCCAACACCATCGGCGGCTACCTGCGCGTCCACGCCCGCCCTGCCGCCTTCGAGGGGTCCGACGGCATGTCGTACTCCGTGGCCATCGAGGCCGATGCCACCGGGGAGGCGGGGCGTCCGTTCGGCGCCTACTTCCTCTTCCTGCGGTGGCGGCGCGTGGGGGCGCAGGGCGTCGAGGGACACCTCGAGAGCGACTTCCTGGCGTGGGGCGGAACCCCCGACGAGGCGATCGACGCCCTGGGCCGCTGGCCCCTGGCCGACGTGCGCGCGGTGCTCGAAGCCCGGTTGGCCGACGCCGCCGGCGGGACGAACCAGCGGCGCTGGTGGGACGTGATGCGGGAGGACGGGTGAGCGAGGGGGAGATGCGCGGGGTGGTGTTGCAGGGGACGGGTGGGCAGTGGCAAGTCCGCCTCGGAGAAGGGACGACATGCATCGCCGCGCTGCGCGGGCGCGTGAAGCACGCCGCCCACCTCAAGCTCGCCGTCGGCGACGAGGTGACGCTCGACCATGACGACGTCACCGGCGCCTGGGCGATCGGCGGCATCCTCCCCCGGCGCTCGCAACTGGCGCGCCGGGCCCCGGGCGGGGGACGCGGCGAGCGCGTGGTCGTCGCCAACGTGGACCAGGTCGTCGTGGTCTTCGCGGCGGTGAAGCCCGAGCCTAACGACAAGATGCTCGACCGCTTCCTCGTGATCGCCGAGGCCAACGGGATCGCGGCCCGCATCGTGGTCAACAAGGTGGACCTCGCCGCCCCCGGCCAGGCGGCGGCGCGATTCGCCCCCTACGCCGCGCTCGGCTACCCCCTCCACCTCACCAGCACGGTGAGCGGCGAGGGGATGGACGCCCTGCACGATGCCCTGCGGGGACGGGTGTCGGTGCTCAGCGGCCCGTCGGGCGTGGGCAAGTCATCGCTGCTCAACGCCCTCTACCCGGGGCTCGACCTGCGCGTGGGGGCCATCAGCGAGTCGGTCAACAAGGGGCGCCACACCACCGTCGGCGCGCGCATGCACCCGCTCCCCGATGGCGGCTACGTGGTCGACACCCCGGGACTGCGCGAGGTCGGACTCTGGGGCCTGCCATCCGGCGCGCTCGCGCAATGCTTCCCGGAGTTTGTCCCGTCCCTCGCCGAGTGCCGCTTCGCCGACTGCCGTCACGTGGCCGAGCCCCACTGCGGCGTGCGCGAGGCGCTCGAGGGCGGACGCGTCTCCCCCTCGCGCTACGAGAGCTACGTCAAGCTGCGCGAGGAGCTCGAGGCCGCCGAGCGCGCGTGGTGAACGTGAAGGCTCGGCGCGCGTGGTCGGCGCGCGTGGTTCGCACGCGAGCTCTGCGCGCGTGACGCAGGCGTCAGGGCGACAGCCGCTCCAGGCTCCACCCCCCGTCCGCGCGACGATAGCGCAACCGGTCGTGCAGGCGGCTCTCGCGCCCCTGCCAGAACTCGAGCTCGTCCGGGGTCACGCGATACCCGCCCCAGTGAGGCGGCAGCGGGACGTCGCCCGACGCATACGTGTCGGCGACGCGCGCCACCGCCTCCTCGAGCCACTCGCGCCCGGGAATCACCGCGCTCTGCACCGAGGCCCACGCGCCGATCCGGCTCCCCAGCGGGCGACTGTCGTAGTACGCCGCCGACTCCTCGCGCGAGATGCGCTCCACCGTCCCGCTCACCCGCACCTGCCGCTCGATCTCCTTCCAGAAGAAGCAGAGCGCCGCGACGGGATGGGCTGCCAGCGCCTGCCCCTTGTGCGAGCGATAGTCGGTGAAGAAGACGAACCCCCGCGCGGTGACGTCCTTGAGCAGGACGATGCGCGCCGAAGGACGCCCATCCGCGTCCACCGTGGCGAGCGTCATCGCGTTCGGCTCCAGGATCTCGGCGCGACAGGCCTCGTCGAACCAATGCTGGAACTGGACGATCGGGTTGGCGTCGACGTCGGCGACGTCGAGCGAGGCGCGCGTGTATTCACGCCGCAGGTCGGCAAGGGTCATCGTCACGAGGGCGTAAGGGGGCGCCAGCGAGGGCATGGGGGCGTCAGGAGACGTGGCGTCATCGTCCCTCGACGAGGTCCACGAGGGCGTCGACGTCGTAGGGCTTGGTGACGACCTCGACGTCGGCGGTGTCCTCGTCGCCGGGACGGCCCGGCGAGGCGACCGCGTCGCCCGTGGAGAGGAAGAAGCGCGTGCGTGCGGTGGATGGGAGGAGGCGCAAGCGCCGGATCAGCGCCCGCCCGTCCATCCCGGGCATGTGCAGGTCGCTGATCACGACGTCGAACGATCCCTGTTCCGCCAGCCGCAATGCGTGCTCGCCGTTCACCGCCGCCAGGACCGCGTGCCCGCGCCGGGCGAGGAAGCGGGAGAGGAGCTCGCGGATGACGCTTTCGTCGTCGACCACCAGGATGTCGAGGGGGCGCGGCGCCTGCGGCTGCGGCTGCGGCGCCTCGCCGTCGGCGCTGGCGGCGTGGTCGGCGAGGTCGGCGAGGTCGGCGGCGTCGGCGCTGGCGGCAGGCTCCGGCACCGACGAGGGTGCCGGCCCGGCGTACGGAAGTGAAACGGTGAAGCGCGTCGCCTGGCCGGGCGCACTCGACACGTCGATCGTCCCGCCAAGCGCCCCGATGATGCCGTGCACGACCGACAGGCCAAGCCCCGACCCCTCGCCCTCCTCGCGTGTCGTCCAGAATGGCTCCCAGATACGCGGAAGGTCGCGTACCGGAATGCCGGGTCCGTTGTCCGCGACCTCGATCAGGACCTGCTCGTCCTCCACGCGCGTCCCCACGCCGAGCGAGGGAATCCATCCGTCATCCTCGTGCCGGCGCTCGAGCCCCGACTCGAGGGCCTGGCGCGCATTGACCACGAGGTTGAGCACCACCTGCTCCAGCTGCGCCGGGTCCACCAGGACCCAGGCCGGCGCCGTCGCCAGCTGCACACTGGCGCGGATGCCGCGGGTTTCCATCGCGTAGCGCTGGGTGTCGACGATGTAGCTGACGACGGCGCTCGCGTCGACGCGGACCCGCTCCGTCCCCTCCTGGCGCCGGGCGATGGCGAGGAGGTCCTTCACGATGCGCGCCGCACGCCGTGCCTCGTGCAGCATCGTCTCCAGCGCGTGCCGGTCCTCGGCGGGCTGCTCCCGCTTCAGGAGGATCTGGGCGAAGCCGGAGATGGCGGCCAGCGGGTTGTTGATCTCGTGCGCCACGCCGGCCAGCGTGCGGCCGAGCGCGGCCATGCGCTCGCCGCGCCGCACCACCTCCTCGCGTCGCTCGCGCTCGGTGATGTTCTCGGCGATCCCCTCGACGAACCGGACGCGTCCCCGCCCGTCGCGGTCGGCGGTCACCGACAGCCGCAGGTGCAACACGCTCCCGTCACGGCGCCGGGCCTGCACGTCGTGCGACGTCTCGCGCGCCCCGCTCTCCAGCTCCGCCAGGCAGCGCTCGCGCTCCTCGCGCGAGCTCCACAGCGTGTCGGACAACCCGGACGCCTTGAGCGCCCCGGGGTCGGAGAAGCCGAGCATCGTCGCCAACGCGGCGTTCACGTCCACCAGCGTCCCGTCGGCCGTGCAGCGGAACACGCCGAACCCCGCGCGGTCGATCAGGGCGCGTGTCCACGCCTCCGAGCCCTGAAAGGTGTCCGCGGGGTGCCCCGTGGTGCCGCCGCGCGCGGCGATGGGCACGGGCGTCGGCGAGTACGGCGATGTCATGGAGGAGACGGGAGCCTCGTCATCGGGAAGCCGCCGCGCCCCGACCCGTCGGGCGCGTGGGCGGCCACGGGGGAATCTACATCGGTGCTGCCGAGCCGCGCGCGACGCTCGCCCCCGCGGGCGGCCGTGGTTATCGTCCATCACGCGGGGAAGGGAACCCCGCAGCGATCACCCGGCTAGGTGGGGGACATGGCACCAGCGGTCGAAGGGGATGCGTCACGCGATGCGGAGTTCGCGCGCGACGCGCTCCCATACATGGACGATGTGTACCGGTTCGCCTACTCCCTGACCCGGAACCCGGCAGATGCCGAGGACCTGGTCCAGGAGACGTACCTGCGCGCCTTCCGTTCCTGGCACACCTTCCAGCCGGGGAGCGATGCGCGGCGCTGGCTCTTCACGATCTGTCGCAACGCCTTCCTGCGCTCGCTCGAGAAGCGCCGGCACGAGGTCGAGGTGGAGGATGGCGATGCGGAGGCGTTGGCCGCGGTCGCGGTCCAGGAGGACGGTCGTCGCAATGGGCTCGACCAGCTGCTCGCCCGAGTCGACCTCGCGCCTGCCCTCCAGCGCGCGATCGATGAGCTGCCGGAACCATTTCGGTCCACGGTCGTGCTCGTCGACGTGGAGGACCAGTCCTACGACGCCGCATCGGAGGTGCTGGGGGTCCCCGTCGGGACGGTTCGCTCCCGTCTCTTTCGGGGGCGGCGCCAGCTGCAGGAAAAACTGAGGGAGTACGCCCGTGACGCCGGCTTCGCCTCGGCGGCGTCGATGGGGGAGGAGCGGACCGATGACTGAAAACTCGCCGAAGGTCGACTGCACGTCGGCCATGCAACAGCTCTGGGACTACGTGGATGCCGAGCTGACCCCCGAGCGCATGATCGCGGTCCGGCGGCACCTGGCCGAGTGCTCGCACTGCGTCCCGCACGCCGAGTTCGCCGAGCGCTTCCTTGCCGCCCTCCACGAGACGCGCGAGGTGCGCTGCTGCTCGCAGGACCTTCGCGCCCGCGTGGTGGCCAAGCTGCGGGAGGCCGGGCTCGACATCACCTGAGGCGGTCCCCCTATTGACATACCCCCCGGAGGTATCTAATCTGGATACCATCGGGGGGTATATGGTTCCCCCGAATACACCTCGGGAGGGACACATGGAGCGGATCACGCTGAAGGTTTCGGGCATGTCGTGCGGACACTGCGTCCAGGCGGTGCGCAAGGCGATCACCGCCGTCGAGGGGGCGACGCTCGAGCAGCTGGCCATCGGTTCGGCGACGGTCGCATACGACCCCTCGCGGACGACGGTGGGGGCGCTGATCGAGGCCGTGGGCGACGCGGGTTACGACGCGCAGGAGGTCACGTGAGCGCCGCGGACTGGGGAGTGGTGGCCGGCGGCCTCGTCCTGATTGCCCTCATCAACTGGTACTTCTTCTTCTCCGAGGGCGAGGGGGCAACGGCGGCTGTTGCGGCTGGCGGTGCGGCCCGGGTCCCGATCGTGGTGCGGGGGGGCTACACCCCCTCGACCGTGCGCGTGCCGCGCGGCGCCCGCGTGACCCTGGTCTTCGACCGGCAGGAGGACTCGAGCTGCTCCGAGGAAGTGGTCATTCCCGACTTCGGCGTGCGGCGCTTCCTCCCGGCGCACGAGAAGACCGCGGTGGAACTGACCGCGGGGGCGCCGGGGACCCATGAGTTCATGTGCGGGATGGGAATGCTGCGGGGAACGATCGTGGTGGAGGACCGGTCATGACGACATCTCTTTCGGCCGAGCCGCGGGGGGCGGCGGCCGACGAGCGGAGCACGGTGGTGATTCCGGTGAGCGGGATGACCTGCGCGGCGTGCCAGGGGCGCGTCCAGCGCACCCTGGGCAAGACGCCCGGGGTGCTCGACGCCACCGTGAACCTGATGACCAACAGCGCGACGGTCGCCTATGACCCCGCGCGCATCGACCCCGCCACCCTGGTCGAGCGCATCCGCGACACGGGCTATGGCGCCGAGCTCCCCGTGCCGGGGCGTACCGCGGCCGAGGAGCAGGACGCGCAGGATGCGGCGCGTCGACAGGAATACGCCGAGCTGCGACACAAGGCGATCATCGCCGCGCTGGTCGGGGTCGTCGCGATGGTCGTCTCGATGCCGCTCATGTCGGCCAACGCACACCTGGGGATGGGCGAGACCGCCGATCCCTTCATGCGGTGGTCGATGATGGTGCTCGACCCGGCCCTCCGGCGCGTGATGCCGTGGGTCTACGCCATCCCCGCCACGACGCTCGGCTACGCGCTGCTGGCGCTGACGCTGGTGATCATGGGGTGGGCGGGACGGCACTTCTATACGCGCGCCTGGCAGGCGTTCCGTCATCGCTCGGCCGACATGAACACGCTCATCGCGATCGGCACCGGGGCGGCCTTCCTCTTCTCCGCGGCGGCGACGCTCGCGCCGGGCTTCTTCATCGCGCGCGGAGTGGCCCCCGACGTCTACTACGAGGCGGTCATCATCATCATCGCCCTCATCCTCGTCGGGAACGCGATGGAGGCCAGGGCGAAGGGCGAGACGTCGTCGGCATTACGCAAGCTCATCGACTTGCAGCCCAAGGTGGCCCGGGTGGACCGTGACGGGGTGGAGGTGGAGCTCCCGCTGGAGCAGGTGCGCAGTGGCGACGTGATCGGCGTGCGCCCGGGGGAGCGCATTCCGGTGGATGGGGTGATCGTCTCCGGCGAGAGCGCGGTGGACGAGTCGATGCTCACCGGCGAGTCGATGCCCGTGGCCAAGCGGGTCGACGACCGCGTGATCGGCGGCTCGGTCAACCGCACCGGGGCGTTCCGCTTCCGGGCCACGACGTTGGGCGCCGATTCGGTCCTGTCCCAGATCGTGGCGCTGATGAAGGATGCGCAGGGGACACGGGCCCCCATCCAGCGGCAAGCCGACCGGATCAGCGGGATCTTCGTCCCCATCGTCCTGTCGATCGCCGTGGCGACGTTCGTGACCTGGTTCGTGGCCAGCGACTCGGCGCCGTTCGTGCGCGGCTTCGCGGCGGCCGTGGCGGTCCTGATCATCGCCTGTCCGTGCGCGATGGGACTGGCGGTCCCGACGGCCGTGATGGTGGCCACGGGGCGCGGGGCGCAGCTGGGTGTCCTGATCAAGGGGGGCGAGGCGCTGGAACGGGCGTCGCGGGTGGACACGGTCGTCTTCGACAAGACGGGGACGATCACCGCAGGGCGCCCGGAAGTGATGGCGGTCGTGCAACGTGGCGCCGAGGTGAGCGAGGGCGAGATGCTGCGCCTGGTCGCGTCGCTCGAGCAGTCCTCGGAGCACCCGTTAGGCGAGGCGATCGCGGCGCGGGCGACGGCCATGGGCGCCGCCCTCGTGCGGGCCGAGGCGTTCGACTCGGTGACCGGGAAGGGGGTGGTGGGGGTCGTCGACGGACAGGGGCTGGCGGTGGGGAACGCCGCCCTCATGGCCGACAATGCGATCGACGTCGCCCCGCTCAGCGAGCAGGCGGGTGCGTGGTCGTCGCTCGGCTACACGCCCGTCTATGTCGCCGTCAACGGCACCCTGACGGGGGCGCTGGCCATCGCCGACCCGCTCAAGCCGACGGCCGCGCAGGCGGTGGAGGCGTTGAAGGCGCAGGGGATGGAGGTGGTGATGCTGACGGGCGACACGCACCGCACCGCCGAGGCCATCGCCCGCCAGGCGGGGATTGCCCGCGTGGTGGCCGACGTGCGCCCCGACGGCAAGGTGGAGGAGATCCGCCGGCTGCAACGCGAGGGGCGGGTCGTGGCGATGGTCGGTGACGGCATCAACGACGCGCCGTCGCTGGCCCAGGCCGACGTCGGCATCGCCCTCGGCACCGGGACCGACATCGCGATCGAGGCGAGCGACATCACCCTGATGCGGGGCGACCCGACCTCCGTGGTCGACGCCCTGGCGCTGGCCCGGTCCAGCCTGCGCATCATGAAGCAGAACCTGTTCTGGGCCTTCATCTACAACTCCATCGGGATCCCGGTGGCGGCGGGGGCGCTCTATCCGGTCTTCCGCCTCCTCCTCAGTCCCATCCTGGCCAGTGCGGCGATGGCGATGAGCTCCGTCTCGGTCGTGGGCAACTCGCTGCGTCTCCGCTCCTGGCGTCCTCCCACCAGGGGTCAGCGCCATGCATGACACGCACGAGAAGGGGGCCCTGCCGGGCGACGAGGGAGCGCTGGCCACGACGTGCGGCTGCGGCTGCGCCATCGACCAGGAAGGGGGGCGCAAGGCGGTGGCGGTGGATCCCGCCATCAAGGAGCGCAACCTCAAGCGCTTGCGGCGCATCGAGGGACAGGTGCGCGGGCTGCAGCGGATGGTCGAGGAGGACCGCTACTGTGCGGACATCCTCACGCAGATCTCGTCGGTGCACGAGGCGCTCCGCGCCACCGGGCGCGAACTGATGCGCAACCACCTGCGCCACTGTGTTGCGGCGGCGGTGCAGTCGGGTCCGGAGGCCGCCGAGGCCGTCTACGACGAGTTGATCGAACTCATGTACCGTCACGCGCGTTGACCCCGGGGCTTCGCTCCGGTCCCGATTCGCGACACGCTCGCGACCAGCTCACGCCTTGATCCGCATGCTCCGCCGTTCGCTCACCCTGGCCGCTGCCCTGCCGCTCTGGATCGTGATGATCCTGGCGGGGGGGCAGTGGTGCCTGATGCCCGGGAGTGCCGCGGCGCATTCCGTGGTGTCGGGCGCGTTGCGCGTGGGGCAGGCGGCAGCGCCCGGGGTGCCCGAGGCGCCTGGGACGCCGGGCACGCCCGCCCGTTCGGGCGCGCACGGCACACAGGCCCTTCGCCAACCGGTGCCACCACGACACGCCTCTCCGTCCGCGGGGACGTCAGGGCGGCAGGAACCCCTGACGCACGACGACCACTTGGGCCCCAACGGCGGGCAGCGGCATCACCGCGTTGGGGTCCTTCATGTCGGGGCGGACGTGATCGGCGTGTTCCAGCGCCGCGCGGGATTGCTGCGCCCAGGCGACGGTGATCGCATCGCCGTGGAGCGCGAGCACCGGGAAGGTCGCGGCTGCGGTGGTGTCGGAGGCGATGACCGCCGGGCCGAAGGTCGCGCCGCCGTCGCGCGAGCGCCGGAGGAGGACGCGCGGGGGCGAGGTGCGCGCGTCGTCCCACGCCACCACGACCGAGCCGTCGCCCTGGAGCGCGACCTGGGCGTGCGCCGGGCGGGCGAAGGGAGCCACGCCTAACGCGACGGGCGGCCCGAACGTGCGGCCCCCGTCGTCGGAGCGGGCGTAGTACACGCCCGCGTGACCTTCGCGTCCCGTCCACCAGGCCACGTGGAGCCGCCCGGCGGCATCCACCTGCAGCGAGGGACCGGCGTGCGGGCACCCGTCGAAGACGAAGTCGTCGGCGTGCACGCGCACGGCGGGACTCCAGGTGACCCCCAGGTCGGCCGACGAGGCGACGACGATGTCCCGCACGTTGCCGGCCAGGACGGTGCGCCACGACAGGAACAGGGTCCCGTCGGGGGCGGTCGCGATGGCGGTGCGGCAGCAGGGACACGATTCTCCCTCGGCCACGCGAACGGTGGGGCGCCAGGTGATCCCTCCGTCGGTGGAGCGGGTGAGGTAGGTCGCCGACCGGGCGCCGCCCCGCGCCTCGAGCCAGGAGACGTAGAGCGAACCGTCTGCCGCCACGTGCAACGCGTGGAAGTTGCGTGACCCCGGCACGGCGTCGCCCAGCACCGTGTGCGGCGCGCCCCAGGTACGGCCGCCGTCCGGTGATCGGGCAAGGCGCAAGGTCGTGAAGGGAAAGCGGCGCGCCGCCTCCAGTCGGGCGACGGCGTACAGCGCATAGAGCGCGCCGTCCGGCGCGTAGCCGATCTTCGGCGGCGCCTCGCCGTGCGGCTCGATGCCGCCCAACGGGTCGCGCAGCTCCGAGGCTGGCGCGCCGTCGGTGGACGTGTAGAGGCGCCCATCGCTTCCGCCGCCGGGCGCGGAGACCCACGCCAGGGTGCGCGCGCCACTCGGGGCGATGGCGAACATCGGCGTGGCGCCGCCGTCGGTCGCGGCGCGGAGCGTGGCCGGCCGGTCAAGGATGATCTCGGGCGCGCGAGCGCACCCCAGCGCGCTCGCGAGCGCGAGTGCGACAACGGCGGCCTGGAGGGCGCGGCGCATCGCAGTCAGCGCTCCCATGTGAACCGTACCCCCGCAAAGACCATGCGCGGATTGCCGGGCGTGAACTGCTCACGGCTGAACGCGTTGTAGGACACCAGCTCGGCGTAGCGCCGGTTGGCAAGGTTGGTGACGCGGGCGAAGAGTTCGCCGACCCCGCGCAGCATGTAGTTGGCATGCAGTGTCCAGAGCGCGAAGCCCGCGTAGCTGTGCGAGTTCTCCGGATCCATGTAGTACCGCCCGGTGCCCGACCACTCCGCCGCGAGGCGACCGCCATGCAGCGCGCCCGGGCTCCAGCTCAGGAGCACATTGGTGAGTGCGTCGGGCGCCTGCTCCATCGTCTTGCCCGCATAGTCGCGATTCTGCCCGCCCACCGGGATCACCCAGCGCTCGTATTGGTGGCTGGCGCGACTGTGCGCCACGTCCAGTCGCAGGTCCGCGAGGAGCGCCGCGCTGAGCGACACCTCCAGCCCCCGGTGCCGTGTGGCGCCCGCGTTCGAGGTGGTCTGGATCCCCTGGGCATCCAGGACGCTGAGGAGTTGTTGCGGACGCGCATCTCGTATGCGGCGACCTGCCAGGTGGCGCGCGCCGTCAGGTTGCCGCGCGCCCCGACCTCCTTGCTGCTGGCGGTGACGGGTTCGAGCCCGACCGTGTTCAGATTCGCGCCCTGCTGGAAGAGCTGGCTCTGCGCCGGGGCGCGGAACCCCTCGCGATAGGAAGCATACAGGTTGAGGTCACGGCGCAGGTCCACGGTCACGCCGGCCTTGGGGCTCCACCGCGCATACGTGGGCGAGGTGTCGGCCGGGACCCGGAAGCGCCCCGTCTGCACGGCGGCCAGGTGCGATGCGTAGCGGTAGCCGCTGTGGTCGTAGCGGAGCCCGACATCGAAGCGCGTCCGCGGCAACGGCGAGAACTCGGTGTGGAGGTAGGGCGACGCCTGGCGGAAGGTGACGTCGTAGTCATAGTGCACGGCGCCCAAGGTATAGCTCGTCCACGCGCTGTCGGGTCCCGTCCGTCCGGTGACGATCCCGGTGTTCCTGGCTGAGCCCGGCGAGACCTCGAGGTCGGCGCCGGCGATGACGCGCGTGCGCCACGGGGCGAAGTCGCGACGGAGCTTCACCAACGCCCCCCATGAGCTGTTGCGCGTGTCCCAGATCTCGGGGTTGTAGCCCAGCTGCCAGTTGGGGAGGAGGTCGAGGACGTTGCGCCTGGCGAAGGGGGTCACGCTCACGAGGGTGGTCCCACGCTCGAACTCGGCGGCGGTGTGCCAGCGGAGCGCCGACACGTCGCGATAGGCGATGGGCGACCGGTTGAGCGCCGGACGGCGGTCGAACTGGGTGGCGTCGAGGGCGAAGACATCTCGCTGCTCGACCGATGTCCCCGTCACGACCGTTCGGAAGCTCCAGCCGCTGCTGGTGGAGAGGTCATGGCGCACGGTGGCGCTGAGGCGCTTGTAGGGTGCGTCATCCTTGAAGCCGTCAGCGGTGGTGCGATTGACGTCGACACGCAGGCCGTGCGCGCCATGCGTGAGCCCACCGGTGAGGAGGGCACGGTGATAGCCGTAGCTCCCTCCCTCGACCGACACGTCGATCGACGGCGTGGCCGGGGCTGGGCGCGTGAGGACGTTGACCACCCCGCCGATGGCGTCGCTCCCGTACAGCGCGGTCCCCGGCCCCTTCAGCACCTCCATCCCCCCCGCCTGCGGCAGGTTCACCTCATAGAGTGCGTTGTGGTTGAAGAAGCCGGTGGAGCGCGTGGGAACGCCATCCTCCAGATACAGGTAGAGCGGCTTGGTGGAGATGGGCTGGCGGATCGCCGTTGAGTGCCCCTCCCCCGACAGTTGAGAGATGTGCACGCCGGGGATGCGCTGGGCGATCGCTGCCGGGTGCGCCGCGCGCGCCTCGCGGATCGCCGTGCCGTCGATGGCGTCGATGGTGGCGGAGTTTTCCGTGCGCGTTTGTGCCTCACGGGTGGCGGAGACGACCATCGGCGCGATGACCTGGGCCGCCGGCGACAGCGCCACGTCCAGCGTGGCGGTGCGACCGTCGGCCAGCGAGATCGAGTCGACGACCGGAGCGTAGCCGAGGCGCTGCACGGTCAGCATGGCCTCTCCTGAGGGGAGGGCAGCAAGGGTGTAACGGCCGGCCTCGTCCGTCTGTGCTCCGCGCGGGGCGCCGGTGCCTACGGCGATTCTGGTTCCCGAGCCGTTGGTCGCGGCGCGGACCGTCATGCGGACGAGCACGACGGCGTCGGGGATCGGTGCACGGGTACCGGCGTCGCGCACGATGCCCGTGATGGTGGCGCCGCCCTGCGCATGCGCGGGCGTGGCGGGGGTGACGAGTGCCATGCCCAACGTGATGACCAGGCGGGGGGTGAGCGCCACGCGATGGCGATCGCGTGACACGCGTCCCCTTGGGGAACGCAGGGCTGTGACGCGCGCCGCATAGGGGCGCGAGAAGATTCGAAGTGACACGAGGGTGCGTCCGCGTTGGAGGGGTACCCGGGCGAACACGCAGCACGGGGCCAACCGGCCCGGGTGCTGGCGCGTCGGGAGTCGACGGCGGGGTGCCTAACGCGAACGGCCGCGGGCGGCGCGCGTCAGGCGATCAGCGCGGCGGGAGGAGCGGTGGCGAAGGGGAGGGAATGCGCGGCGCGCGGCCGGCCAGGGGTGCGAGGCCCGAATGCCCTCGCGTCCGTGGCGCGGATGACGCCGGCGAAATGCCACGCGACTGCGCCCTCGAGCAGCGCACTCCCGCTCCCACACTGCGGGCCCGGACAGCAGCAGCTGTCGCCTGCCCGATCACCGCGGTGGTGCTCCCCGTGGTCACCCGCGGCGGAAACCAGGTCGTGCGCGCCGGACTCGCCGCGCGCGCCGCTGGGTGCGGCCTGGTGATGTCCGCCGTGGCGTGCCGCGCTGGAGGCGCTCGCCGCATGCGACGCACGCAATGCCGAATGTGCCGGGCACGGATGCACCAGCTGCGGTGCCCCGAGATACAGGGCCATCCACAACGCGAGCAGCGCGGCAATCGGGCGGCGAAGCAGTCGCACGAGGGGCAACCGAAGCGGGAAACCGACGGAGCGGGTCGAGACGGGCGGCTTGACCTTCACCCGTCCACCGAGGGCACCGTATCGTGCGACATTCCGGTGTGGGGAGCATGGGTCGCCCGACCCATAAAAAGCTGCGGCACAACCCCACCGATTGGAAGTGCGGACTTCACCCGCCTCGCCGGGCCGCTGGCTCCGATACGAGTCCGAGGTCGGCGCGGTCGCCTATGCTTCCAGCTCCAGCGCCCAGCGCACGGGAAGGTTGGGATCGAGCGAGTCGCGAACCGAGCAGTACTTCGTCACCGCCAGTTCGATCGCACGTTCCGCGTGCACCCGCTCGATCCCGGCCCCCGCGATCCGGAACGTCAGGAGGATCCCGACCAGGCGAGCCGGCGTTTCCGCCGCGCGAGCCCCCTCGACGTCGACTTCCAGCGACCGCACCGGGGTACGCCGCTTGGCGAGGATGTCCACCACGTCCACCGACGTGCAGGCGGCAAGGGCGTTCAGCAACGTGTCCACCGGCGAGGGACCGGTCCTGGCGCTCGCGTCGATGCGGTGCGTGACCCCGCCCGGGCGTCCCGCATCGAACCGGTGCTCACCGTCCCACGTCAGGTGCACCCGGTTCACCATCTTGATCTCGATCCCCGGAATCGTCTCCAACGTGCTCACGGTTGGCTCCCCAGGCGGATGGGCGCGCGCACGGCATTCCCCCATTCGGTCCAGCTGCCGTCGTAGTTGCGCACGTGCCGGTAACCTAACAAGTACGTGAGGACGAACCAGGTGTGCGACGAGCGCTCGCCGATGCGGCAGTAGGCGATGACGTCGTCGTCCGGGCGCAATCCCTGCTCCCCCTCGTAGATGGCACGCAGGTCGGCCGCCGACTTGAACGAGCCGTCGGGGTTGGCCGCCCTCGCCCACGGGACCGACTTCGCCCCCGGGATGTGGCCGCCGCGCAGCGTCCCCTCCTGCGGGTACTCCGGCATGTGTGTGCGCTCGCCGGTGTACTCCGGCGTCGACCGGACGTCCACCAGCGCCTTCCCCGCCTCCATGTGCGCGCGCACCTCGTGCATGTAGGCGCGGATCCGGGCGTCGTCGCGTTCGGGGGCGACGTAGCTGGTCGGTGGAAAGGAAGGGACCTCGGTCGTCATCGGCCTACCTTCGAGCTCCCACTTCGAACGCCCGCCGTCGAGGATGCGCGCGTTCCGGAAGCCGAAGAGCTGGAAGACCCAGAACGCATAACAGGCCCACCAGTTGTTCTTGTCCCCGTAGAAGATCACGGTCGTCTGCTCGTCGATGCCGCGCGCACGCACCAGCGCCTGGAACGCCTCGCGCGACACGTAGTCGCGCACCACGCCGTCGTTCAGGTCGGTGTGCCAGTCGATCCGTTGCGCGTTCGGGATGTGTCCCATCGCGTAGAGCAGGACGTCCTCGTCGCTCTCGAGGATCCGGATGGAGGGGTCATCGAGGTGCTCGGCGAGCCATTCGGTGCTCACCAGGGCGTCGGGGTGGGCGTAGCCCTTCGCGGCGATGGTCGGGGTAGTGCTGATGGTGGTCATGAGGAAGCCTGGTTGCCGGTACCCGGGATAGATAACGGGAGTGGAGAGGCGGTGCCTCACAACCCTTGAAGTCCGCAGGACGCCGGCACGTTCCGCCAGGTACCCCCCTACTGGGGAACGTCGCGGTCCCCTTGGGACGCGCGAGGTGTGGCCCTAGCTTCAACCCATGGGACAGTACAAGCACCATGTCTTCGTCTGCTCCTTCGGCAAGACGTGCGAGAAGGCCGGGGGCATCGACGTCTTCAAGGCGATGAAGTCCGCCGCCCGCGAGGCCGGGCTCGGCGATACCGTGCGCGTCAACAAGTCGGGGTGCATGAACCAGTGTGGGCACGGCCCCATGGTCGTCGTCTACCCCCAGGACGTCTGGTACTGCGACGTCGACGAGGCGGGGGGGCGCCGCATCGTGAGCGAGCACCTGGTGGGCGGCACGGTGGTCGAGACGCTCCGCTACGTGGCCCCGCCGGGAGACAACAAGCTCGTCGACGATGACTGAGTGCCCGGAGCGAGAGGAATGACGCGCGTCATCCGTGGGGCGGCTCATGCGTACCGCCTGCTCGACGTGGGCTATTCCATCTCGCTCGACGGGGCGCTCGGCGTCCTCGCCTCCAGCGCGCCGGCTCGCGTCCGCCCCGTGCGCAGCGAAGCCGCCGCGTTGCAGATCCCCAACCCGCCTGTCTCGGTCCTTCTCGGGGGAGAGCGCGTCGCGATCGGCGGTCGCTCGTACGACGCGGAGGTCCTGGCGCGCGTCTTCGACTTCGGCGTCGCCTCGCTGTGCGTGCGCATCCCCGCCGGGGAAGACGTCGCCTGGGACGACTTCGCCGCCTTCGGGAACGCCGTCGACGACGCGACCGCGATCCCCGCCCTCCTGGAGCACCACGCGCAGCTCCTCGTCGAGCGCATTGCCCCGGCCATCGAGCGCCCCAACATTGCGCCGGTGCGCGAGGAGTACGTCGTCTTCCGCATGCGCATGGTGCGCGGCGACGACGGCGGGACGCTCACGAGCGAGTCGCTCCCGCGCACGGTCGACCTCGCCCCGCTCCTTCTCAACGAGCGCCGCGTCCTGGCCACCCGGGCCCGCGACGACCTGCTGCAGCACCGCTATTCCTACTACACCGACGACCTCGCCGTCCTGACCTGGGACAATGCCCTCGTGCTCGACCCGGTGGAGGGGGCCAGCGATGTCGAGTACATCCTGGAGTTCGCCAACGCCCAGCTCCTCGAGCTCCGCTACTACGATGCGGTGCTCGACGGCGAGCTCCCCAAGTTGTACGGCCGCATCGAGGCGGCGCGTGGCGCGTCGATGCGCCACTTTTCACGCCGCTTCTCGAACTTGTTGGGCGACATGCAGCGCCTCTACGCCGAGTCCACCGAGCTGGTGGAGCGCGCCGAGAACGCGCTCAAGGTCACCGACGACGTCTTCCTCGCACGCGTCTATTCGGCGGCGCTCGAGATCTTTCGCGGGCGTGAGTGGCGCGCCGGGGTGGACCGCAAGCTCACCCTGGTCCGCGAGACCTACGAGATGCTCAACGCCGAGGCGCAGGCCACCCGCGCCGAGGTGCTGGAGTGGGCGATCGTCATCCTGATCGTCGGGGAGATCATCATGGCCATGGTACGCTGATGGGGACGCCGCACGACGAGCCTCCGTTCATGGAGGGATACAGCCGCCATGTCCTGGTCTGCACCGGGGAGTTCTGCTCGGCAGGACGGCGAGGACGTGCCGTGTACGCACGCCTGGCGTCGCTGCTCCAGCGCGAGGAGCTCCTCTTCGGCCCCTCTCGAGTCAAGCGAAGCGAGGCGCCATGTCTGGGCGTCTGCGCGGGCGGCCCCATCGTCGCGGTCTACCCCGAGGGAACCTGGTACCATCACGTCACCGACGAGCGCCTCGAGCGGATCGTGATGGAGCACCTCAAGGAAGGGCGCGTGATCCGCGAGGCCGTCTTTCACGACCTCCGTGAAGATACGGGGGCGACCGAGTAGGGGAGCAGTCGAGGGAGAGGGCGCGGAGTAGGGGACGCAAGGAGATGAGGAAGGGGAGAAGACGAGAGTGGGGAGGGAACGAGTGTCGCCGCGCGCCCTCGTCTTCTCGTCTTCTCGTCTTCTCGTCTTCTCGTCTTCTGCCCCTAAGCCATCGCCTCGAGCCGGGCCACGCGCTGCTCCGTCGACGGGTGCGTCGAGAAGAGCGACATCATGCCGCGGCCGCCAAAGGCGGAGAGCGGATTCACCTGTGCCAACGGGGCCACGGCGGGGGCCACCTGCATCGGGATCCGGTGCGCCGCCATGTCCAGCTTGCGGAGCGCGCTCGCCAGCGCCAGCGGACGCCCGGAGATCTGGGCCCCTACCGCGTCGGCCTTGAACTCGCGCTGGCGCGAGATGGCAAACTGGATCAGCCCTGCGGCGATCGGGGCGACGATCGCCATCGCCAGGGCGGCGAACGGCGACTCCCCCTCTTCGTCGCGCCCGCCGAGGAGCGCCCCCCACTGCGCGATCATCGCCAGGTTGGAGATGGCCCCCGCCAGCGAGGCGGTCACCGTCTGCAGGAGCATGTCGCGGTTCTTGATGTGCGCCAGCTCGTGCGCGATGACCCCCTCCAGCTCGTCACGGTTCACCAGCTGCATGATCCCTTGCGTCACGCAGACCACGGCATGCTCGGGGTTGCGCCCCGTGGCGAAGGCATTCGGCTGCGCGTGCGGCGCGATCGCCACGGTCGGCATCGGGAGCCCCGCGCGCTGGCGCAGGCGATCCACCATCTCATGGAGCTCCGGTGCCTCGTGCGGCGAGACGACCTGGGCCCCGTAGGCGCGCAGGACCATCGACGACGAGTTCCAGTACATGAACAGGTTCATCCCCGCGGCGAAGATCAGCGCGAGGAGTGCCCCGGACTGCCCTCCCACTCCTCCGCCGATGGCGACGAAGAGGGCGGTCATGGCGGCCATGAGGGTGAAGACCTTGACGTTGTTCATTGTTCACCAGAGGACGAGAAGACGAGAAGACGAGAAGACGAGATACGGGCAAAAAAAAGGCGGACGTTCCAAGCGCCCGGACAATCTGCCGGTGTCGCTCGAAAGTCTCGCCTGATCCGGAGGACCCGGCCGAACCGTGCCCGGAAACCGGGCAGTCTTGACGATTCGGCCGCGCGGATTGTCGGTTCCGCGTAGCTACTCCCCTTCAGTTGCTAAGAACCCGCGAATGGGGGGAGAGGTTCCCGACGGGGGCGACGGGGGGCTAAGTTCCCGGCCGCACCTCGACGTGCCCTCTGCTCGCCTCGCGCCCCCGCATGCCCGACTCGCTCAATCCGCGCCGACTCTTCATGGGAGCCGCGAGGAAGTACCTCTTCGACGCCATCGAGTCGCCGAGCGCCGAGGCCCGCCCCCCCGCCGTCGACGAGGCGCCCCGCCTCACCCCCCACGCCATCCAGAGAACCCGTATGTCCCGTACCCGCGACCGCATCCTCGCCAATCTCGACGACATGTACCGCGAAGCCTTCGAGCGCGCCAAGGCCACGGGCGACGAGTCGCAGATGGCGTCGCTCGACTTCGCCTACCGCCGCGAGCAGCTCTACTTCGAGATCCTGCTCGACGTGCGCGACGCGCTCGAACGGCGATAGGGGCCCCGATGCGCTCCCCGCTCGTCACCTTCCTCGCCCTTGCCACCCTCGCCGGTTGCACCATGAAGTCGCCCGATGCCGGCTCCGGCCCCGTCACCCTCGCGGTGGTCAATGCCCGCGTCTGGACGGGTGACGCGCGGCGCCCGTGGGCCGACGGTATCGCCGTGCGCGGCGAGCGGATTGCAGCTGTGGGATCCAGCGCCGAGATCCGCAAGCTGGCCCGGGATGCCGAGGTGATCGATGCCCAGGGGCAGATGGTCGTCCCCGGATTCATCGATTCGCACGTGCACTTCGTCGACGGAGGGTTCCGGCTCTCCTCGGTGCAGCTGCGAGACGCGAAGACGCCGGAGGACTTCGTGGCGCGCATCGAGGCCTTCGCCGCGACCGTCCCCAAGGGGACGTGGATCACCGGCGGCGACTGGGACCACGAGCTGTGGGGGGGGACGCTTCCGACGCGGGCGTGGATCGACTCCGTCACCCCCGATCACCCCGTCTGGGTGAACCGCCTCGACGGGCACATGGCGCTCGCCAACTCGGCGGCGCTCGAGGCGGCCGGTGTCACCCGGGCCACGCCGGAGGTGAGCGGCGGGACCATCGTGCGCCTGGCGGGGGGAGAGCCCGCCGGCGTCTTGAAGGACAACGCGATGTCGCTCGTGGACCGCGTCGTCCCGCAGCCCCCGCCGGCGGTGGAGGATCGCGCCCTCGACTCGGCGATGGCGTACGTCGCGTCGTACGGGGTCACCACGGTGCACATGATGGGATCCTGGAACGACCTCGCGATCGCCACCCGCGCGCAGCGGGCGGGGCGGCTCAGGACCCGCATCTATGCCTTCGTCCCGCTCAACACCTGGGAGCGCCTGCGCGACACCGTGGCGGCCCGCGGGCGCGGCGACGCCTGGCTCAAGCTGGGCGGGCTCAAGGGCTTCGTGGACGGATCGCTGGGCTCGCACACGGCCGCCATGAAGGCACCGTTCACCGACGCGCCGCACGACTCGGGATTCTTCGTCAACTCGCCCGAGGACCTGTACGCCTGGGTGTCTGGCGCCGACAAGGCCGGATTGCACGTGGCGGTGCACGCCATCGGCGACCGGGCCATCGCCACGCAGCTCGACATCTACGCGCGGGTGGCGAAGGAGAACGGCGCGCGCGACCGCCGGTTCCGCATCGAACACGCCCAGCACGTCGCCCCCGGCGACTTCGCCCGCTTCGCCGAGCTGGGGGTCATCGCGTCGATGCAGCCGTATCACGCCATCGACGACGGGCGATGGGCGGACAAGGTGATCGGCCCCGAGCGCGCCAAGGGGACCTATGCCTTCCGCTCGTTCCTCGATGCCAAGGCGACGCTCGCCTTCGGCTCCGACTGGTTCGTCGCCCCCCCGACCCCGATCGAGGGGATCTACGCCGCGGTCACGAGGCGCACGATCGACGACAAGCAGCCGCTTGGCTGGGTGCCGGAGCAGAAGATCACGGTGGACGAGGCGCTCCGCGCCTACACCGCCGGGAGCGCGTTCGCCGGCTTCGACGAGCAGGACCTCGGGGCCCTGCAGCCCGGCAAGCTCGCCGACTTCGTCATCATCGATCGCGACCTGACCACCATCGCCCCGGAGACGATCCGCGACGCGCGCGTGATGCGCACGGTGATCGGCGGAAAGACGGTCCACGAGCGGCGGTGAGTCGGCCGCGCCACGCAGCCGCACCACGCAGCCGCACCACGCAGCCGCACCACTCGGCCGCGCCACGCAGCCGCGCTAGGCGGTCGCGATGAGGAGTGCGGCGACGGCGGCCACTCCGACCAGGATCACCACCGCAAGCTTCCGCCGCGATGAGGATCCCCCACCGGCCGGGCCCGCCACGAGCCGCTCGTGATGAACCTCGCGTTGCCAGATGGGGTGCCGTCGAACTTCGATGTGGGAGATCTGCATCGATCCCTCCCTGAGGATCCGTGGGCGTCAGCGGCACGGTCACCCCACGTGGTCACGGGCTGCTGACGCGGACGTCGCAAGTTGAATACAACGCCCTGCCGATCCGGCTGTACACTCGGGGAACCCCGAGTCGGGACCGGTGCGCGACTGCCGTGCAAGGCGCGGGCCGTCGCGAATGACCGTGCACCCTCGTCTCTTCGATGCGGCAATTCGTGCCGCGCCGCCGACTGCCTCTGACTTTCGCGAAGGCTTCGAGGTCACTCGCCGGTCGAATGCGAAGGGGCCGGCCGACCCGCCACGGTCGCCCGGCCCCTCGAACCCTTTAGCCCCGGCCGCCGCTAGAAGTTCGCGATTTCCCGGTAGGCCCGCGCGAAGTCGTCGATCTGCGGGAGGATCGCGTCCTCGAGCTGTGGGGCGTAGCCGACGAACGTGTCGGTGCTCGCCACCCGCTTCACCGGGGCGTCGAGCCAGGCGAAGCAGTCGTCGGAGATGCGGGCCGCGATCTCGGCGCCGTACCCCCACGAGAGCGAGTCCTCATGCGCCACGATCACGCGGTTGGTCTTCTTGACCGACGCGTAGACCGTCTCCTGGTCCCACGGCGAGAGCGTGCGGAGGTCGATGACCTCGACCGAGACTCCCTCGTCGGCGATCTGGTTGGCCGCAGCGAAGGCGCGCTGGACCGTGGCGCCGTACGTCACCACCGTCACGTCGCTCCCCTCGCGCACGACCTTCGCCTTGCCGAAGGGGATCATGAAGTTGGGGCCGGGATACGCCGCCTTGTTGTAGGTCTGCCGGTACAGGTGCTTGTGCTCGAGGAAGATCACCGGGTCGTCGCAGCGGATGGCGGTGCGAAGGAGCCCGTTGGCATCGAGCGCGGTCGCCGGGCAGACGACCCGCAGCCCCGGGTTGTGCGTGAAGAGCGACGCCCCGGTCTGCGAGTGGTAGATGGCGCCGCGGATGTAGCCGCCATACGTGGTGCGGATGACGACCGGCGCCGAGAACGCGTTGTTGGACCGCCACCGCATCGTGGCCAGTTCGTCGCGGATCTGCATGAACGCCGGCCAGATGTAGTCGAAGAACTGGATCTCGACGACCGGCTTGAAGCCGCGCGCCGCCAACCCGATGGCCCGGCCGACGATGTTCGCCTCGGCGAGCGGCGAGTTGTAGACGCGCGTGGAGCCGAACTCCTTTTGCAGCCCGTGCGTGACCTTGAAGACCCCCCCCTTCCCCTTGACCTTCCCCATGTACGCTTCGCGCGAGACGTCGGCCACGTCCTCGCCGAAGACGACGATGCGCGGGTCGCGCCGCATCTCGTCGCGCATGCAGGCGTTCAAGAGGTCGACCATCGTCGTCTCGTTCCCCGAGAACTGCGGGTCGTCCTCGGTGTCGAACGACTCGCTCGTCGGGTCGACGTCGGGGGAGTAGACGCCGAAGTAGATGGTGCTGGCATCGGGCTGCGGCTGGCCCAGCGCATCGTCGGTCGCCGCCAGGACCTGCGCATCCACCTCTTCCTGGATCTTCGCGATTTCCGCCTCGGTGGCGTGACCGTTCTCCACCAGCCAACGGGGGAAGGTGGTGATCGGGTCGCGCGCGGCGTCGGCTGCCCGCTCCTCGGGGGGACGGTACAGCACCTCGTCGTCCGACAGGGAGTGCGAGTACGGGCGGATCACGTGGGCGTGCACGAAGGCCGGCCCCTTGCGCTCGCGGGCGTGCTGCACGGCGCGCTGCATCACCTCGTAGCTCGCCATGAAGTCGCAGCCGTCGACCTCCTGGATGTAGAGCCCGGGGAACGACGCGACCAGCTTCGAGATCGAGCCGCCGGCGGTGTTCACCTCCACCGGGACCGAGATCGCGTACTGGTTGTCCTGGATGACGTAGACGATCGGGAGCTTGAGGTTGCAGGCGGTGTTGAGGCTCTCCCAGAACTCGCCTTCGCTCGTGGTGCCATCGCCCGACGAGACATAGACGACTTCGTCGGCCTTGAACCCCTCGCTGATCCCGAGCGCGGCGGCGCGCTGGATCCCCTCGGCACACCCCACGGCCTGGAGGAACTGCGTCCCGGTGGGCGAGGAGGCGCTCACGATGTTGAGCGCCTTGTGCCCGAAGTGCGAGGGCATCTGGCGGCCGCCCGAGTTGGGGTCGATGGCGGCGCCGACGGCCTCGTACAGCATCTCCTCCGGGGTCATCCCGAGCGCGAGGCACAGGGCGCGGTCGCGATAGTACGTGTAGAACCAGTCGTACGAGGGGCGGAAGTGGAGCCCCGCCGCGGCGAGCACCGCTTCGTGTCCCGCTCCCGAGATCTGGAAGAAGATCTTGTTCTGCCGCTTGAGCTGGATCTCCTTGTCGTCGATGCGGCGCGACAGGAGCATGGTTCGGTATGCCTGCTGGAGCTGCTCGCGCGAGAGGCCGGCGGCGCGCTTCCGCTCCGTTCTGGTCGTCGTAGCCATGGGGTGTCGCGTGAAGAGGGAGGAGGCAGCGATCCTCGTAATCTACGTCGGATGACTGGCCGGTGAGGACTGGGTAGTTTCACCCTTTCGCCGCGACTCGGCGGCCGGCAGGATTCAGGGCGCGCCGGCGCCCAGGCATCCCGCGTGCACATCCCGCTTTCCCCAGCTTCGAGGCTCATATGTGGCGGTTCCACAAGCTCGTTTCGTTCAGCGTCCTCGCCGCGGTTGCCTTGGCGGCGCCGGCCTCGGGCCAGAGCCTGAAGGACCGGATCAAGCGCCGGGCCGAGGAGTCGGTCGGCCGAAAGGTCGACAAGGCCGTCGACTGCGCGATGGGCGACGCCAAGTGCATCGAGAAGGCGAAGGCCGAAGGGAAGACGGTGAACGTCGTGCCGGGCAAGGACGCCGACTCGAAGAAGGAAACGCCCGCCGCGGGTGAACAGGCGGGTGGGGACGCCGCGGGAACCGACGCGCTCAAGCCCGGGGAGGGTGCGTGGGCCAATTACGACTTCAAGCCGGGGGAGAAGGTCCTGTACGCCGACGACTTCATGAAGGACGAGGTCGGCGACTTCCCCCGGTCACTCGAGTTTGTAAGCGGCTCGCTGGAGATCGTGGAGTGGAAGGGGGCGCGCTACCTGCGTGCGCAGAGCGACGCCAAGTTCCAGATCGTGCTCCCGCAGCCGCTGGCCGAGCGCTACACGCTGGAGTTCGATCTTGCGGTCCCCGCCGGTGCGCTCTGGATTTCCCCGGTCGACGAGGAGTACAAGCAGCGCATCGAGTTTGCCGACGGCGGGAGGGTCGGTTACCACGAGGACGGCCGCCCCTACACGGGGACCGACTGGGTCGAGTCGTACCGGGGCAAGATGTTCCGGGCCCGGGTGATGGCCGACGGGCGTTACGTCAAGCTCTACATCAACGAGAAGCGCCTGGCGAACATCCCGAACGCGAGCGCGGCGCGGGGGAGCAAGATCCTGTTCTACGTCGATGGCAGCCCGGACAATCCCGCGCTGTTCGGCGCCTTCCGCCTCGCGGCGGGTGGGAAGAAGCTCTATGACGCCCTGGCCGAGAAGGGGCGCGTGGCCACTCAGGGGATCTACTTCGACACCGGGTCGGATCGCATCCGCCCCGAGTCGACCCCGACGTTGAAGGAGATTGCGGCGATGCTGAACGATCACGCCGACCTCAAGCTCACCATCGAAGGGCACACGGACAACGTCGGGAACGCGGCGTCCAACCAGACGCTCTCGGAGAAGAGAGCGGCCGCGGTGGTGGCCTACCTGACGGCGCAGGGCATCGATGCCGCGCGCCTGAGCGCGAAGGGCCTCGGGGCGACCAAGCCCACCGACTCGAACGACACCCCCGAAGGGCGCCAGAACAACCGACGGGTCGAGCTCGTCAGGATGTAGGACGCGCACCCGGGTTGTGGCGTGCGCGCCTCGCCTGCAGGGAGGGAATTCCACGATTCCTCCCTGCGGGGGGCGGTGTCGCCGCTTACGCCACGGCCGGGGCGCTGGCACCGCTCATGCACTTCCCCTCCTCGTCACCCGAGGAGACGAGACATGACCGCGCCGGGCCGCCACTGCATCTTCTGCGACCTCATCAATGGGGCCGGAGAGGTATCCATGTGCTACGAGGATTCCAGCGCGATCGCGTTCATGGACATCCAGCCGGTGAACCTCGGGCACGTCCTGGTCGTCCCGCGCGAGCATCACGAGAATCTCACCGACATTCCGCCCGAGCTGGCCATGCACCTGTTCGACGTGGCGCTGCGCCTGTCGCCGGTGGTCCGGCGCCTGAACGGGGCGGAGGACATGAACCTGGTGGTGAACTCGGGGGAGGCCGCGGGACAGGACGTCTTCCACTACCACGTGCACCTCATTCCCCGCCGCGCGGGCGACGGGTTCGACATCCCGCTCCCCTTCGCCGGGTCGACGATGCCGGACCGGACGCTGCTCGACGCGATGGCGGCGCGGATCATCGCCGAGCTGCGCGACCCGGTACGCCAGCACATCGCGCGTCGCCTGTCGGTGATGAGCGCCTGACGGCGCTCGGCGCATAACGACGCCGCCTTCGTCCGACCGCGAGGCCGCCTCACGGCGGCCTCGCGGCGTTTTCGCGGCGTGTTCGCGGCCGACGGACGGCCCACTCGCGGCCCGAGGGGTCTTGCGCGATCAATCGTTATGCAACATAAGTATCCCGGCGCGGGGCCATCGGTCCCCGCATGACAGGAGGGAGATGCCCCGAGTTCGCAGATTCTCGACCGGCGAACCCCAGGTGCCGCGACGACTCGCGGCACCGGGCATCGGCTCTCCTCCACTCGCGACACCCCGCCCCGGCTTGCCGGGGCGGGGTGTCGTCTTTTCCGGCGAGGTGCAATGTCTCGACGTGGGATGCTTCGGGTGGTCCTTCCTCGTTCGCCGCGCGCGCGTCGCGCCCCTGATGACCGCGACCGTCACCTGCAGTACCGAGACCTGAAACGCGCGCTGAAGCACGCCGCCATGCGTGACTGCGGCCGGCGCTGCGTGTACTGCGCCGAGCGGCTCGCGCTCGAGGAGGCCACCCTCGACCACGTCTATCCCCTCGCCCGCGGGGGGACGCACGCCCCCGGAAACCTCGTGACCGCCTGCGCTCGCTGCAATCGACTCAAGGGCGACATGCTGCCGCACGAGTTCTTCGCGCGGCATCCGTGGGCCGGCGCGAACTTCGTTCGGTATGCGCGCGCCGTGCATCGCGCACTCAAGCGCGGGGCGCGGCGCGCCGTGAGCCTCGCCTACGCGGCGTAGCCCGCGCCAGCGGCCCGACGCAGGCCCCGCGCGCGCGACGGGGCGTCAGCGCTGCCAGAAGGCATCATCCACCACGCCCACCTCGAGCGCCAGCCCTGTCGGCGACGTGGGGTCGGGGACGATGTCGATGCGTGCCGTGTCGACGAGCGCGGCGTCGGGCCCGTACAGCGCCAGGGCCAGGGTGTCGCGGGCGCGGCGATAGCGTTCGCGCTGCTCGTCCGACGCCGCCATGTCGCCAACCGGGAGGAGTGCGAAGATCGGCTCCACCAGCTCCCATCCCAGGCCGGGCCGGAACGCGCCGCGCGCCGTGCGCCGCTCCGCGTCGCGCTCGGCCAGGTCCGATCGCCCGACGATGACGTCGCGGAGCCTGAGGACGTATGACATCGGCGCCGTCCCGCTAGTAGTCGACCGGGCGCAGGTACGACTCGCCGATCGCGGTCTGGGTCAGCATCGCCACGGTGGGGAGCTTCCGCTTCCAGTGCGTCCCGTCCACGCGGCGGCGCACGAGCGCGACCTGCTCGGCGTCGAAGCCACGGGCCACGAGGTCGGCTGCCGAGTATCCCGATACCAGCCAGTTCAGGATCACGTCGGCGTGCGCGAAGCTGATCCCGAAATCGCCCTCGTCGGTCTGGCCGGGGACGAGGTCGGCCGAGGCGGGCTTGCCGACGATCACCTCGGGAACGCCCAGGTGCCGGGCCAGGGCCCAGACCTGCGTCTTGAAGAGGTCGCCCAGCGGGTTGATCGGTGGCGAGTCGTCGGCATGCCAGGTGAAGTACCCGAAGAGCCGCTCGGTCTTGTTGCCCGTGCCTAACGGGACGCCGCGAAGGCGTGCCGACTGGTCGAAGAGGGCGATCATGCGCACGCGCGCCATGACGTTGCCGCGACGCGTCGGATCGGCGTCGGGCTCGTGCGCCAGGTAGCCGTCGACGGCGCCGGAGATGTCGAGGGTGCGCGAGGGGATGCCGAGGGAGTCGATGACGAGCTGCGCGTGCTCGAGCGATTCCCGGCTCGAGGTGCGATAGGGGAGCCGCAGCCCCAGCACGTTCTCCTTGCCGAGCGCGCGCGCGGCGAGAAAGGCGGTCACGGCAGAGTCGACTCCCCCCGACACCCCGACGACCGCGCGCTGGAAGCCGCGGCGTGTCATCTCGTCGCGGATGAACTTCGTGAGCCAGGCTTCGACCAGCGTGGCGTCGATGTCGAGGGGGGGCGGCCCTCCCGTGTCATCGGCGCCGTCGGCGGTGGAAAGGACCTGGATGGCAAGGGAATGATGACGCTCGCGGGAGGAATCGGCGGCAGTATTCGTATCGGGGGGGGCCCCCCGCGCCCCCCCGCCGACGCCGACCTCGGTCTCCGCTTGGGCAGCTCCCGGCGCGCCGCCGCCCGTCGCGGTGCCGTGGCTCGCGCGCTCCTCCGCGTCATACGTCGCCGCTCCCGCGCGCTCTCCGCGCTCGGCGCGTTCGAGCGAGCGCTGCAGGTGCGGGATCGCGGTCCGCAGGTCGGCCAGCAACGGCGTGTCCGAGCGTGCACGCCCGATGTCGCGGAGGTCCAGTCGCGTCACCAGCGCCGCCTCCTCCCACGCCGGCCCGCGCACGCGCACGTCACCGTGCGGCCCCATCACCGCCGAGCACCCCGCGAAGACCTTTCCTCCTTCGCTCCCGACGAGGTTGGACAGCGAGACGAAGATCCCATGCTCCTCGGCGATCTCGCGGATGAGGCGCTCCCAGCGCGCCACCGTCGCGGGGCCCGACGGTCCGGTGTCGCGCGGGTGAATGCCGCGGGCGGGTGCCGCCGACGAGACGAAGATCACCTCCGCATCATCGAGGGCGGCGATCGTCCCCGACAGCGAATGCCAGGCGTCCTCGCAGATCAGGAGCGCCGCGCGTCCCCAGGGGGTGTCGAACGCCCGGATGTCGTGTCCGCGCTCGACGAATCGCTCCTCGTCGAACAGTCCGTACGTCGGCAGGAACGCCTTGCGATGCACGTGCAAGACGCGTGGAGCCCCCTCCCCGAGTCGCACGTAGGCTGCCGAGTTGTAGAGCGTCTCCCGCCAGCGTTCGTAGAACCCGGCGATCACATCGACCGGACGGAGCGAACCCTCGCGCGCAGCGTCCCGATACGCCCGGTCCAGGTCCGAGGCCAGCGTCCCGGCCGTCACCGCGACTTCACGCACCCCGCCCTCGACGAAGTAACCCGACAGGGCCGCTTCGGGGAGGTGGATCACCTGCGGGGGGGTCTCCCCCTGGGTGAGCTGGGCGATGACGCCTCCCAGGCGCGAGAGATTCGCCGCGTAGTCGCCCTTTCGCGGGTGCAATTGGGTGGTGGCGATCGTCAGGGTTCTCGGCATGGCGGAAAGCTGGTGCGGGCGCCGCCGGACAGCAACGTGGCGACCGTCGTCCGTGCGCCGCGTCGCGTCCCATCGGTGGGGCACGTCGCCGCGCCTCGAGCGTCGAGCGCACGAAACTGGGAGACGCAGCCGGGTATTACCTTCAGGCGTGGAATGCCGTCGCCCCGTGTCGCATGACGCGCCGCGGGCGACGTACACCGCCCCCCTCCTTCCCCCTCGCATCGCCGCTCCGTACGTGACCGCCCGCCACGCCGCGCCTCCACCTTGCCACGCCACCAGGCCGCGTCGCCGGCCGGGGGCAGGGTGGTGGCTCGCGGCGACGGCGGCCCTGCTCGTCGCGGCGTCGCCGATGGCGGCACAGGAGACGCCCCCTCCCTCGTCAGGCGAGCCGTGGCGCATCGTCGCGATGCCGCAGTCATCGCAGGTGTATGCGCGCGACGGCTCGCTCATCGGCGAGATCGGGCGCCAGTGGCGGACCCTGGTTTCGCTCCGGTCGCTCCCGCGCTACGTGCCGCAGGCGTTCGTCGCCGTGGAGGACCAGCGCTTCTACCAGCACGACGGCGTCGACATCGTCGGCGTCGCCGGCGCGATCAAGGATGCGCTGGGGGGGCGCCTGCGCGGGGCGAGCACCATCACGCAGCAGCTCGTCGGGAACATGCATCCCGACATCATCGACCGGACCGATCGCAGCCCGATGCGCAAGCTCCGCGAGCAGGCGGCGGCGCGCGAGATGGAGAAGCACTACACCAAGGAGCAGATCCTCGAGGCCTACCTCAACTTCATTCACTTCGGGTCGCGCTACTACGGCATCGAGTCGGCGGCGCGGCACTACTTCGGCAAGCCGGCGGCGCGGCTCACCCTCGCCGAGGCGGCGACGCTGGCCGCCCTCCCCAAGGGGCCGGCAATCTATGATCCGGCGCGCCACCCCGACCGGGCCCGGACGCGCCGCAACCTCGTCCTCTCGCTGATGGCCGAGCAGCGCTACATCACGGCCGCCCAGGCGGCCGCGGCGCAGCGCGAGCCGGTGGTGGTGGCGCCTAACGCCGGCCTTTCGGCGCCCGCCCCCTACTTCGTCGACGTCGTGCGCGTCCAGGCCGAGCGGGCCGGGATCAAGGTCGCCGAGGGGGGATACCGGATCCAGACGACGCTCGACCCCGTGATCCAGCTGGCGGCCAACGAGGCATTGCGCGAAGGGACGGCCGAAGTCGAGGCCCGGCCCGGATACCGCCACCCGACGTACGCCCGCAAGCCGAAGGGGAGCACCGACTACCTTCAGGGGGCGGTGGTCGCGCTCGATCCCTCGTCCGGCGACGTGCGCGCCCTCGTCGGGGGGCGCGACTACGCGGAGTCGCCGTACAACCGCGCCGTCAGCGCGATGCGCCAGCCGGGATCGGCGTTCAAGCCGGTGGTGTACGCCGCCGCCATCGCCGACAGCCTCCCCCCCAACACCATCGTTCCCGACACGGCGCTCGCCATCCCCCTCCCCAATCGCACGACGTACCGCCCGGAGAATGCCGACGGCAAGTTCCTGGGCCCCGTGACGATGCGGGAAGGGCTCGTCCTCTCGCGCAACCCCGTGGCCGTCCAGCTCGCGTTGCGCCTGGGAATGGACTCGGTGACCGCCATGGCCCGGTCGTTAGGCATCGCCTCGTTCATCGCCCCGTATCCGTCGAGCGCCATCGGGGCGTCGGTGGTGCAGCCGCTCGACCTGGTCAGCGCGTTCGCCACCTTCGCCAACCTCGGGAGCCGGGTCGAGCCGCGCTTCATCAGTACGATCGAGGACCAGGCGGGAAAGGTGGTGTGGCAGATGCGCCCCCTGGCCCCGACCCCGATGATCGACCCGAAGGTGGCCTTCATCGTGCGCGACATGATGCGCGATGCCGTCGATCGCGGGACTGCGACCGCGGTGCGCCGCTATGTCCCGCCATCCATCCCCGTCGCCGGCAAGACCGGGACGACCAACGACAACGCCGACGTCTGGTTCGTCGGGATGACGCCCGACCTCGTGGCCGGGGTCTGGCTTGGCTTCGATACGCCGAAGACGATCACCCCCGGGGCGGCCGGGGGCTCGCTCGCGGCGCCGATCTTCGGGCGCCTCGTGCAGAAGGCCGGCGCGGGACGCGGTGTCGCCGCCTGGCTCCCCCCCGAAGGGATCGTTTCCGCCGAGTTGGACCGCGCGACGGGGCAGGTGGCGTCCGACGCGACCCCGCCCGAGCGGCGCTACACCGAGTACTTCCTCCCGTCCACCGAGCCCCCCATCCTGCGCATGGACGCCTGGCGCATCCTGCGAGTCGGGCCGATCGTGCGCTGAGCGACCGCGGGCGGCGGCCGTCGCGCCGGACACGCCTCGCGCCACCCGACGCCGCATTGTACCTGACGGCGTCGCACCGCCTGCCGCGCCGACGCCTATTCGTGCCGGATGGCGTCGATGGGCGAGAGGCGCGCGGCGCGGCGCGCCGGATAGGTGCCGAAGACCAGCCCGATCGCGACGGCCGACCCGGCCGCCACGAAGACCGACGACGCCGAGAGGCTCGGCGCAAGGCCCGCGACCCCCGTCTGCTGCCGGATCACCAGGATCGCCAGCGCGGCAATGAACGCCCCGAGCAGCACGCCGATCGCGCTCCCCACGCTCGAGATCGCGACCGACTCGGACAGGAATTGCAGGAGGACGTCGCGCGGGCGAGCGCCGATGGCCTTGCGCACCCCGATCTCGCGCGTGCGCTCGGTGACCGAGGCGAGCATGACGTTCATGATGCCGATCCCCCCGACGAGGAGCGAGATGGCGGCGATCGCGCCCATGAACCACTTGAAGACGCGCACGCCCTGGGTCGCCTGCTCGAGGCGCTTCTCCATCGTTCCCAGCTCCACCCGTCGTTCCCACCGCGAGCCGTAGCGCCGCCCCAGCCAGTCCTCGACCGAGGCCTTGAGCGCGTTGACGTCCTCGATGCGGGTGGCCCGGACGGCGATGGTGGGGAGGAGGCGCCGCCCGCCTGCCGTGGCGAGGAGGGGGGCCGACGCATATGGGACGATCGCGGCCCAGCCGCGCTCACCCTTGTAGGGTGCGAGGATCCCGATGACCATGCGCGGGGCGCCATTGACGCGCACCGACTCGCCCAGGAGGCGCTCCGGGGAACGGGGGAGGGCGAGGTCGGAGGCGAGCTTGTGCGAGAGCACCACGACCGCCGAATTGCGCTCGTCCTCGACCCGGGTGAAGAAGCGTCCGGCCGCGAGCTCCGCATGCGAATACTGGTCGACGCCGGCCATCGCGGCGGTCACCGAGGTTTCCCTCCGCCTCCCGCTCCGTGGCGATTCGACCGGCACGGTCGAGCCCACCGAGAGCGACACATCCTTGACGAAGTCCACCTCGCGGGTGATCGCGGTCGCGTCGTCGCGGGTGAAGACGGGATAGTCGCGCACGGGGACCCACTCCCCGTCGATGCGCTCCATGGTGCGCGAGGAGAGCGACACCGACTGCACGTCGGTGGTGCGTTCCACCTCGTTGCGCGTGAACCGCTCGAGGCCGTCGCCTAACGAGAGGACCGCCACCAGCGACCCGACCCCGATGATGACGCCGAGGGTCGAGAGGAGGGTCCGGAGCGTGTTGACCCGCAGCTGGTCGAAGGCGACGGCGAAGGCGGTGGCGAAGGACGTGAACATGGCGCGAGGTGGGAGTCGGCGGGCCCTACGTGTCGAAGCTCGCGCTGGTTCCGCCTCCCCCGCAATGCGACGCGGGCGCCTCGTCGGCGCCCGCGCGTGGGTCAGGGGTTCCCCGGTGCCTAGGCCGCCTTGACGTCGTGCCGGCTGCCGTCGCCCGTCAGGGCGATCGCCAGTACCTCGGCGAGCGTCTCGACCGGGTGGAAGGTGAGCTCCTTCCGCACCTCGTCGGGGATGTCCTCGACGTCGTCGGCGTTCTGCTTGGGGAGGATGATGTGCTTGATCCCGGCTCGGTGTGCGCCGAGGACCTTCTCCTTCAGCCCGCCGATGGGGAGGGCGCGTCCCCGCAGCGTGATCTCGCCGGTCATCGCCACGTCGCGCCGGACCGGGTGCCCCGACAGCTCCGAGACGAGCGCGGTCGCGATCGCGAGGCCGGCCGAGGGGCCGTCCTTGGGGATGGCGCCGGCCGGGACGTGGATGTGTGCCTCGGTGGCGGCGTTGATCCGCTCCGCGGGGATGCCGAGCGCGGCGGCATTGTTGGTGGCGTAGGTGAGCGCGGCCCGCGCGCTCTCCTTCATGACGTCGCCCAGCTGGCCGGTGAGGATCAGGGAGATGGGGCCCGGACGCGCCCCCCCTTCCTCGCCCAGCGCCCCGCGCCCATCCCCGCCGCGAATCGAGGCCTCGACGAACATGATGTCGCCGCCCATCGGGGTGTAGTACATCCCGGTGGCGATCCCGATCTCGTGGTGCTCCTGCGCACGCTCGGGGTGGACCTTGGGGCGTCCGAGGAGCGCGCGCACCTCGTCGGCGTCGATACGGTTGTCGGCGATGGTGGAGGCATCGCCGGTGGCCAGCTGCCGCGCCACCTTGCGGCAGACGCGTCCGATCTCGCGCTCGAGCTGGCGGACGCCGCTCTCACGCGTGTAGTGCGACACGACCGACATCACCGCGTCATCGTCGAAGGCGACGTTCTTGTCCTGCAGTCCCGACTCCTCGAGCTGGCGGGGGATCAGGTATTTCTTGGCGATCTCTGCCTTCTCGCGTTCGGTGTAGCCGGCGAACTCCACCACCTCCATGCGGTCCAGGAGCGGGCCCGGGATGTTCTGGATGAAGTTGGCCGTGGCGATGAACAGCACTTCGCTGAGGTCGAACGGGACCCCGAGATAGTGGTCGGTGAACGAATCGTTCTGCGCCGGGTCGAGGACCTCGAGGAGGGCGCTCGACGGGTCGCCCTGGAACGACTGCCCCAGCTTGTCCACCTCATCGAGCAGGAAGACCGGGTTCTTGGTCCCCGCCTGCTTCATCCCCTGGATGATGCGTCCCGGCATGGCGCCGACGTAGGTACGCCGGTGGCCGCGAATGTCCGCCTCGTCGCGGGCGCCGCCTAACGCGACGCGCACGTACTCGCGCCCCAGCGAGCGGGCGATCGACTTGGCGATCGACGTCTTCCCCACCCCCGGCGGGCCGGAGAAGAGGAGGATCGGCCCCCGGGCCATCGCGCGGGCCTTCGCCTCGCGTGCGTCGGGCATGACATGCTCGTCGCCCTCGCCGTTCCCCTCGGGCGCCGCCGCCGCCCCGCCGTCGCCGGCGGCCGGCATGGCCGAGAACTCGCCCGTCTTGCTGACCTCGTCGGCCACCTGCTGGGCGCGCAACTGGCGCACGGCGAGGAACTCCAGGACGCGATCCTTCACATCCTTGAGCCCGTAGTGGTCCTCATCGAGGATCTCGGTCGCGCGCTTGAGGTCGAGGAGGTCGTCGGAGCGCTGGTTCCAGGGGAGCTCGGCGATCCATTCGAGGTAGGTGCGGATCACCTGGGCCTCCATGGACTCGCGCCCCGACCGCTCGAGGCGTCCCAGCTCGCGCTCGACCTCGGCTCTCGCCTCCTTCTTGAGGTCGAGCTTGGCGAGCTTCTCGCGAAGCTCGGCGACTTCCTTGGACTGGTCGTCCTCCCCCAGCTCCTTCTGGATCGCCTTGAGCTGCTCCCGCAGGAACATCTCGCGCTGGCGCTCTCCCAGCTCCTCTTGCACCTGGGACTTGATCTCCTCCTGGGCCTCGAGCATGCCGATCTGGCGCTGGACGTGCACCAGGACGCGACGCAGCCGCTCCTCGACGCTGAGCGTCTCCAGGAGCCCCTGCTTTTCCGCCACCGGGAGCTCGATGTAGCCGGCCACCAGGTCGGTGAAGCGCCCCGGCTCGTCGACCGAGTCGAGGACCTGGTGTACGACTTCCTCGGGAAGGCCGCGCTTTTCCCCCAGTTCCTGGGCGCGCTCGCGTGCCTCCTTGTGGAGCGCCTCGAACGCCGGGTCATGCTCGTCGAGCGGCGCCATCTCCTCGGTGGGCATCACGATGGCGTTGAGATAGCCGTCACCCATCGTGTACTGGAGCGAGGTGGCCCGCTGCTCTCCCTGGAGGAGGAGCTGCACGCCGCCCAGGCCGCGCTGGATCTGGCCGATCCGCGCGATGACGCCCATGGAGTAGAGGATTTCCGGGGAGGGCTCGTCCGTATTGTCGCGCTGCGCCACGGCGAAGACGAGGCGGTCCGCCTTGAGCGCGGCCTCGATGGCGCGCAAGGTCCCGGGGCGCCCCGCCGCGATGGGAGAGGTGAGGCCCGGGAATGTCACCATCCCGCGAAGGGGGAGGACGGGGAGGGTCTGTCGTTGGCCCATGTTCTACCGGAGGACGAGAGGACGAGAAGACGAGAAGGCGAGGACGTGCGCGTTCGGGAACGGGAGACGAAGGGTGAACGACTCCGCCTTGGCCCTGCGTTCCGCAGGCACAGCGCGGGATCTCGTGGGTCCGTCTTCCCTGGTACCGCTTCCTGCACGTTGCGGGCTCCCGATTTCGGCCATGATGACGGGCTTTGCAACTTTCCCGGGCCATTCTGACGTAGTGTGCGGACGACTGCGCCGTAGCGGCGGCACCATGCGCTAGACGCTCTCTCGGCCGAATGCTACACTACGATGCTGTCCGTCCTTCAGGCTCCAACCTCCCCCCCTCGAGTGTCAGCACCCTTCGCTTCGTCGTCCGACTCCGAGCTTCGCGCACACGTGGAACGCGTGCTCAGTGGCAGCTACGAGTTGGACCGCGAGATCGGGCGCGGGGGGATGGGGATCGTGTACCTGGCGCGGGACCGGCGACTCAAGCGTCAGGTCGCCATCAAGATCCTCCCGCCGGAGCTCGCCTTCCGCGGGGAGATCCGCACGCGCTTCCTGCGCGAGGCCGAGACCGCCGCCCAGCTCAGCCACCCGAACATCGTCCCGATCTATTCCGTCGACGAGCGGGAGGGGCTGGTGTTCTTCGTGATGGCGTTCGTGGATGGCGAGAACCTCGCGGTGCGCCTCTACCGCGACGGGGCGCTCTCGTTCGAGGACACCCGGCGGTGCCTCCTCGAGGTGGCCCGCGCCCTGGCCTTCGCCCACGAACGCGGGGTGGTGCACCGCGACATCAAGCCCGACAACATCCTCATCAACCGTGAGGACGGGCGGGTGATGGTCACCGACTTCGGCATCGCGCGGGCGGTGAGCGACGGCGCGGACGCGCGGCTCACCGCCACCGGGATGGCGATCGGGACGCCGGCGTACATGTCGCCCGAGCAGTCCATGGGGGAGCGCGAGGTGGACGGGCGCACCGACCTCTATTCGTTAGGCGTGGTCGGCTACCAGATGCTGACGGGCGAGCTCCCGTTCAACGCGTCGAGCACCCCGGCGCTCCTCGTCAAGCACATTTCCGAGACGCCCACCCCGGTGCACCAGCGCTGCCCCGGCGTCCCCCCCGACCTCGGGCGGGCGGTGATGATGATGCTGGAGAAGGACCCGACCAACCGCTTCCCGAGCGCAGCCGCCCTCGCGACCGCGCTCGAATCGGGGGACGTGCCGGAGCCGGCCTACGGGGGGCCGCTGTCGCTCGGAACGATGCCCCAGCGCTCGGCGATCGAGGCGGCGGCGTTGCGCCCCGGCGTTGCGGCTGGCGGAATGGCCCCGCCCACCGGCGAGGAACTCGCCCGCTGGAATGCCGCCGAGGTGGTGGCCTTCCGGAAGAAGCTCGCCCCGTGGATGTTCGCCGGCGGGGTCAGCGTGGTCGTGGCCGCATTCGGCGGCCCCGATTTCGCCGGGCTGTGGGGGATGTACTCGATCTACATCGCCTGGAAATACGCCAAGCTCTGGACCGACGGCTACGACTGGCGCGACGTCCTCAAGGAGCCGAAGGACCGCCTCTTCTTCGACGTCGTCGCCGAATGGGTGGACAACGTGCGCGCCCTCTGGGATCCGGCCAAGCGGACCGAGGTGCGCGATCGGGCCCGCCTGCGCGGGAGCCGTGGGGCGGAGCTGTTCGACCGCGCGGGGACGCCGGGGGCGCTCGGTGCGGGTGCCTCGGCCGCCCAGCTCGGGGCGCTCGCGGGGACGGCCGCCCGGTCGGTGCACGACGCCCGGCGCAACCGCGACGAGATCCTCCGCCTCATCGAGGGGCTGCCCAAGAAGGAGCGCTCGCTGCTGGGCGACGTCCCCTCGTCGGCGATGGCGCTCTACCAGCGGGTCGAGGGGCTCGCGTTGCAGGTGGCGGAGCTGGAACGGAACATCGGCCCCGAGTCCGGGGCGCAACTCGATGCGGAGATCACCCGCCTCGAGGGCGAAGCCAATCCGCTCGACGCCCGCGGGAGCGAGGAACGCGTGCGGCGCCTGGCGTACCTCAAGCGGCAACGTCGGTCGGTGGCCGATCTCGGCGGTCGCCTGTCGCATGCGCGCGAAACGCTCGAGAGCTGTGTCCTGGCCCTCCAGAACATGCGCCTCGAGGTGGTCCGCCTGCGCAGCGGGCCGCAGGACTACCAGACCATCACCTCGGTCGCCGAGAAGGCGATCGCGCTGGGGCGCGAGGTGGACGCCGCCGTGTACGCGCGCGACGAGATGGCCAAGCTGAAGCTGGGAGGACGGGGCTAGCGCCCGCGCGGCGACGGTCCGTCCGTCACCCGCGCCCAGCGCCTCCGGCAGCCGATGACCGATATCCTTCGCGAACGCGTCGACGCAGCGCTGGGGAGCGCCTACGAGATCGAGGGCGAGCTCGGACGCGGGGGGATGGGCGTGGTGTATCGCGCCCTCGACCGCAAGCTGCGCCGCGCCGTCGCCATCAAGGTCCTCCCCCCCGAGCTGGCGTACCGCGAGGACGTGCGGCAGCGCTTCCTGCGCGAGGCGCAGACCGCGGCCCAGCTGAACCACCCCAACATCGTCCCCATCTACGCGGTCGAGGAACGCGACGGGCTGGTCTGCTTCGTGATGGCGCTGGTGGAGGGAGAACCGCTGGCGTTGCGCCTGGCGACGGTGCGGCGCCCCCCCCTCGCCGAAGTCTGCCGCATCCTCCGCGGCGTCGCCGACGCGCTGGCCTATGCCCACGCGCACGGGATCGTCCATCGCGACATCAAGCCCGACAACATCCTCATCGATCGCGTCACCGGGCGCCCCCTCGTCACGGACTTCGGCATTGCCCGGGCCGCCGAGGGCGATGCCCGGCTCACCGTGACGGGGATCGCCGTCGGCACCCCGGCCTACATGTCCCCGGAGCAGGCGATGGGCGAGCGGGAGGTGGATGGGCGCGCCGACCTCTACTCGCTGGCAATCGTGGGCTACCAGATGCTCTCGGGCGAACTCCCGTTCCAGGCGTCCAACACCCCCGCGATGCTGATGAAGCACATCAGCGATACCCCCCGTCCGCTGCGCGAGCGCCGGGCCGACCTCCCGCCGCCCCTCGTCGCCGCCATCGACCGCGCCATGGCGAAGCGTCCCGAGGATCGGTGGGAGCATGCCGCGGCCTTTCGCGATGCCATCGCCGCCATCGAGGACGGGCTCGCGGCACGCCCCGCCAGTGCGCCGCTCCCGCCGGCCGAATCGGGACGCCGGCCGGATCCGCAGTCCGACCGTCTCTCGTCCGCGTGGAAGCATCGCGCCCCGCAGGAGCAGGGCATCGCCGCGAGCGTGCGCGACATCGTGCGGGGAGCACACGACGACGCCCGGGCGCTCGGCCGCGACGCGGTGCGCGCCGCGTCCGAGGCGGGGCGCGACGCCATCGACGCCGCCAATGCCGGATGGGGGGGGGCGGACGCAAGGCGCCCAAACCAGGAATTGCTCCCCCTTCCGCCCGTCCCCCCCTGGATGCCCGAATCGTGGCGCGACGTGCGCGAGCGCGGGAGGCTCTCGCGCCACGAGCTGCGCCGTGAACGCGCCGCGCTCCGCGGGAAGGAGAGCCTGGAATCGTTCGGCCAGATGAGCGTCGTCGACCGGATCCGCGCCTTCCGACGTCGCACCGCCAGTTCGGCGGTGACGGTGGGGTTTCTCGCGGCGATCAACCTGGTCTTCTCCCCCGACTTCCTCTGGTTCCTCTTCCCGGCGGCCGGGATGGCGATCCCGCTGGCGCAGCGGCTCGCGGCGCTCTGGGCCGACGGCGTGCGGTTCAAGGACATCTTCGGGAGGGAGGCACGGCGCGCCCTGCAGGCGGGGGCGTTCGCCGGCGGGGCCGCGGCCGGGGCCGGGGCGGGACTCCCGTCACCCGCGCAGCTGGCGCGCCGGATGGTGCCCGACGACGTCCTGGCCGGGCCGTATGGCGACCAGGTGCGGCGCGCGGCGTCCGATCGCCTGGCCGTGCAGGACGTGCTCGCCAAACTATCGAAAGCAGATCGCGACCTCATCCCCGACGTGGCGCCGACGGTCGACGCCCTCGCCGAGCGCGTGGCCGCGCTGGCCCAGGCGCTGCATCGCCTCGAGGAGGATGTGCGCCCCGCCGCGGTGGCCGAACTCGAGCAGCGGCTGCAAGCGGCACGGGCGCAGCCGGAGTCGCGGGAGCGCGACCAGCGCATCCAGCTCCTCGAGCGCCAGCGCACGACGATGGCCGACCTCCTGTCGCGGCACGAGACGCTGCGCTCGCAGCTCGACAGCGCATCGCTGGTGCTGCAGAACATGCGCCTCGACATGATCGCCCTGCGCTCGGCGGGGGTGCAGTCGGCCCTCGACGACGTCTCCTCGGCGACGCAGGAGGCGAGGGCGCTCTCGCGCGACATCGCCCACGTCCTCGACGCGGCGCGAGAAGTCCGGTAAGGCGGCGGGACGCCGCGGCGCGGCGTGGTACGGCGTGGTGCGGCGCGGCGTGTTGCGGGGCGTGTTGCGGGGCGCCGCCGGCGGGGCGGCAGCTAGCGGGGGAGCTCGCCCGGGACCCAGCGCTCGCCGCCTAACGCGTAGCCCACGAGCCCGCCGACCACCGCGCCCAGCGCGAGCCCCACCGGGGCCCCCTTGAGGAAGTCCTTCGCCCGCGGGTTCACCTCCGGCAGCTGCCCGAACCCGATGAGGAGGGCGCCGGTCAAGCCGCCGATGACGATCCCCTTCACGGTCGCGCCGCGCGTCGTACGGCCGGAACTGACCTCGATGCGCTCGATCGCCGAGGTCCGGATCGTGACGCGGCGATAGGATTCGACGAGGACCGGTCCCATCTCGAAGCCGAGACGGCGGCGCACCCCCGCGGTGTCGAGGGTGACGGCCTCGGCGTCGAGCGAGTCGACGCGTCCCACGAAGCGGTCGCGCCGCATCGTGGGGGCGGAGATCCGCACGCGCGTGCCGATGCCGACGGGGCGGGCGGCGACCGGGGCCGGCTGCTGGGCCGCCAGCGCCGGGATGTCGAGGGTGCAGAAGGCAAGGGCGGCGAGCGCGCCCAGGACGAGACGAGTCACGCGGATTCCTCCAGGTCGTCGAGTCGGCCGGCGAGCTCGCCGGCCAGCCCGGGGTGCCCGAAGCGGTTCGCCGCGGCGATGCCGCGCCGCAATGCCTCGCGGGCCTCCTCGGTCCTGCCTAACGCTTCACAGGCCTGCGCGAGGCGCCCGTAGCCATTGCCTTCGTCGTCGAACGCGGCGAGGTAGGCGACAAGGTGCTCGCGGGCTTCCTCCCACAACTCCGCCTTCAACAGCTCGTTGGCCAGCCCGAAGCGCGCCAGCGGGTTTGCCGGGTTTCGCGCCACCATGGCACGGAAGGTGTCGAGTCGCGGCGCGGTCATCGGGCGAGGAGCGCGGTGAGGGCCGAGGCCACCCGTTCGGGCGCCTCTTCCGGGGTGAAGTGTCGCATGTCGGACACCACGTCGAGCGTGGCGCCAGGAATCGCCTCCGCCAGCCGCTGCGGAATGTCGCGCGGCAGGAAGGGATCCTCGGCGCCCCACACGATCGCCGTCGGTGCCACGATATCCTTCAACCGCGGGGCGAACGCCTTTGTTTCCGCGGGGTCCAGCGCCGCCAGGTGCGCGATGAGGACGTCGCGCCCGGCATCGGTCGCAAAGGGGCGCACGAACTGCTCGATGGAGTGGGCCCCCCGTTCCGAGACGACATAGCCGCGCAGCAGGTCGGCGCGGAGGACGGAGAGAATCCACGTGGCGGGGAGGTGGCGCGTCAGCGGCATCGTTGCCCGTACCAGCTTCACCTCCCGTCCCGGCCAGGCGTCGAAGGCCACCGAGTTGATGAGGCACAATCGCGAAACCCGCGTGGGATAGCGGATGGCCAGGGATTGCGCGATCCCACCGCCGATGTCGTGCCCGACGATGGTGGCGTAGTTGATCCCGAGCGCGTCGAGGAGCGCGATGACGCGATCGGCATGCGCCCGCAGTGAGAGCTCCGCCCCGCCAGGAGGGTCGCTCCGCCCGTAGCCGAGGAGGTCGAGGACCACCACGCGGTGCCCCTTGGGGACCAGCGGGACGACCTCGCCCCAGAGATGCGATGAGGTGGGGAAGCCGTGAATGAAGACGACCGGCTCCCCTACGCCGCGCGTGCCAGCGGCATAGTAGTAGAGGCGCGCACCGCCCACATCGACGAATTCACCGCGCACGGCGGCGCCGGTGTGGCAAGGGGGGCGAGGAGGCGTCTGGTGGCATGTCGGTACGGTGAACGTCAGAAAGGGCAAATTGGAGAGCACCCGCTCCCCGGACAAGCGCAGGGCGCGGGACCTCTAGCGCCGTTTCTCTAAACTGATAACGTATGGGGCGGCGGGTCCGCGCGCCGCCGGCGTCGCAGTTTAGTTGTATGTCGTGCAACAACTTGCGAGGTGGATTGGTCCCGTGACCCTGCCGCAGAATCTCCCCGAGATCGTTGCAGCCGACGTTTCCGGCCCCGAACCGCTGCGCTTCCCCTTGGAATGGATTATCACCAACGGGTCGCCTCCGGTACAGTATCGCGCCATCAAGTCCGTTGCCATGCTTGCGGATGCAGCGGAGCGGCTCCCCTCCATCCCCTTGGCGTACTTCCCGGGGCTGCGCCTCGCCGTCTCCCAGCGGATCGATGGCACCTGGAACGGATCGATGCTCGAGATCCCGAGCGACGGTGCGCGGAAGCTGGATGACGCGATCGGGACGATCCCCGCGGTGCATCGGCTCCTCGAGCTGGGGTACGACCCCGATTTTCCCCCATTCCTCGTGGCGCGCAGAACGCTCTTCCGCCTGCTCGCCGAAGACAACGACCCGGCTTACCTCTTCGAGCTGGGGGCGCGGGGGACGGGGGCGGACTATCGGCGCTACGGTCGGCGGCGGCTGCGGGAGGCGGCGGCGGCGGTATTGGCCCGCCTCGGCTACGAGAGCGATCCCAGGCTGCGCGGGTGCGCCAACCGCATGGTGCAGCGCGTCCGCGACTTCCTGCAGTCGCCGCTGGCCGAGGATCCCTGGGTTCGCATCGGGAACAAGCATGCCATCTCGCCCGATGCGACGCCGCCCTCCGTCTCGCTCCTGGTGATGCTCGCCCACATGCCGCTGTACCGGCACGAGAACCACGAGTTCCTCAAGGAACTGCGCGAGTACCTCATCCGGCCGGTCGGGCAGAAGGAAGTGCAACAGCAGGTGGGCGACGCCCTCCTCCCGCAGCCGCAGCTCGTGCTGGGAGACCCGCTGACCGGGCGGAGCGCTCCCACCGGTGATGTCGCGACGACGCTGTTCTGGCTCGAGACGCTTGCCCGCCTTGGCCTCATGCAGACGCATGAGGCGTGGGGACAGGCGTACGAGCTGGTCGTGCGGGGGTGCGACCGCGACGGGATCTGGCGGGCGTCGCGCGGGGGGCCTCCGAGGGCGCCGTCGCTGTGTGAGGCGTGGGCGATGTACCCGCTCGACGCGCGCCGGGATGCGGACGCCGTTTCGGCCGAGGTGACGACGCGACTCGGGATCATCGCGCGCGCGGCGGGGCGCGAGGTGGAGCTCGCCTGACCGTCGCGCCCCACCTGGGTCGGGTCCCGGCCCGCGCCGATACGTAGGCCGAACACTGGCAGTCGATCCGCGACGCGCCCTACAGACGGAAGGGCGGCAACACGCCACCTTGCGTGTGTCGATGGTGGATGCATCGACGCGTGATGTCCGAGCATGGAGGGCCGTATGACCAGACAGTTGCTGCCGCGCACCACGCCCATCTTTTCCAGTGCGCTCCGGGAGATGGACGAGATGCAGAATCGCCTGCTGCGCATGTTCAACCAGCCGCCGATGATGGAACGGTTTCCGATGGAGACCGTGGGGTGGATGCCGCCGGTCGAGATCGTCGAGAAACCCGATGCGCTGGTCCTGACCGCCGAGCTTCCCGGGCTGGATGGCAAGGACCTCGACGTCTCGTTCGAGGCCGACATCCTGACGATCCGGGGCGAGAAGCTCGAGGAGAAGCGCGAGGAGAAGGAGGAGCCGAAGTTCCACATGTTCGAGCGCTACTATGGAAGCTTCTCCCGCTCGTTCACCCTGCCACGCCGGATCGACCCGGCCAGGATCACGGCCGAGTTCCGGAATGGCGTCCTGGTGGTGACGATGCCCAAGGCGTCGGACGATGTCGCCAAGGGGCGGAAGATCGAGGTCAAGGCGGGGAAGTAGCCGCGACATGAACGCGTCGCATCGCAGGAGGGTGCGGCGTAGGCGGCGAGTCCAGGCACGTGCGTCGTGCGAGGGCTCGCCGTCGTTCGTCGTGCTTCAATTCCACGCGCGGGCGCGGCAACTTTGGGAGGAACCGCTCCCTCCTTCCACAGGTCCACGTGCTGGTCAGCGTCCTTCGCGGGCGGCTCTCGCCTGACGAGTGCTACCCCGCCCACGAGGCCGGGCTCGAAACCCGGCAGCTCAGGCTCGGCAACGGGGAGCGGGTGCGCCTCGTCGAGGGGGGCGACGCCGCGGCCCCGCCGGTGCTGTTCGTGCACGGATGGGGCGCGTCGGCCTACTTCTACCGCAAGCTCCTCCCCTCGGTGATGGGGCTGGGGCGGCGCGTGATCGCGATGGACCTGCGCGGACATGGCGGATCGGACAAGCCGCGCGACGCGGCGCTGTACTCGGGCGAGGCGATGGCCGACCACGTGGCGTGCGTGCTCGACGCCCTCGGCTGCGCACGCCTCGCCCTCGTCGCCCATTCGTTAGGCGGCGGCGTGGCGCTGGACGTGGCGCGGCGCCAGCCGGAGCGCCTGTCGTCGCTCACCCTCCTGGCCCCGGTGGGGCTGGCTCCCGTGCGCTTCCTCGCGCTGGCCCGGCTGGCGACGCCGGGGTTTGCCGCGCCGCTCGTGCAGTACGCCGTTCCCCCGTGGACGATTCCCCTGGCGATTCGCGCCATCAACGGGACGTTAGGCGATTTCGCGGTGCGCGACGCCGACGAGTACTGGGCCCCCTCCCGCGACCCCGCCTTCAGCTGGGCACTGCGGGCGCTCCTCCATCGGTACCGCCTGGAGCCGCGCACCGACCCCGAGCTGGACGCGATCACCGCCCCGGTCCTCGTCCTCCTCGGGGGGCAAGACCTGTTGATACGGGGCGCCGAGTCCGTGGCGCGCACCGCTGGGCGGCCGCGCTGGCGTGCGCGCGTCATCGCCCGCGCGGGGCACGTCCTGGCCGAGGAAGTGCCGCTGCGGGTGCTCGACGAGCTGCTCCCCCACCTGGCGGCGCACCCCTAGCCGGGGCTGCGCGCCCACCGGGTCGTGCGCCGCGACGGCAGTGAGTCGCGGCGGCTGTACGCCGCGGCGGCAGTGAGTCGCGGCGGCAGTGGGCGCAGGCGGTTGGCCGCGGCGGTGGCGTCGCCCTGCGTCCGGCACTTAGCTTCCGAGGAACAGACAACGACACGCGGAATGACGACCACGCGACCTGCCACGCGCCAGCGCAAACGCACGACCAAGCGACCCTCGCCCCCCGACGCACTCGTTCCATCGGCGGCGCCTTCGGCCCCCGACGCAGCGCCGCCCGACGTGGCCGGCGCCGCCGCACCGGCCGTGCCGGATGGCCCGGACGACGGCCGACCCGCGGACGACGTCGCTCCCGCCGAAGCCGGGGAGGCGTTCGCCTCGTTAGGCCTGGCGCCCGAGGTGGTCCGCGCCGTTGCGGCTGCCGGCTACCGCGCCCCGACCCCGATCCAGCGCGATGCGATTCCCATCGCCATGCAGGGGCGCGACGTGATGGGGCTGGCGCAGACGGGGACGGGGAAGACCGCGGCCTTCACCCTCCCGATCCTGCATCGGCTGCTGGGCGGGCCCAGGCGGCTCCGCTGCCTCATCCTCACGCCCACGCGCGAGCTGTGCCAGCAGGTGGACGAGAGCTTCCGCAAGTACGGGCAGTTCACCAGCGTCGAGGTCGCGCCGATCTACGGCGGGGTCCCGTACGAGCCGCAGGAGAAGGCGCTCCAGCGCGGCGTCGACGTCATCGTCGCCACCCCCGGGCGCTTCATCGACCACATGGAGAAGCGCAACGCGTCGCTCGAGTCGCTCGAGATCCTCGTGCTCGACGAGGCCGACCGCATGCTGGACATGGGGTTCGCCCCGCAAATCAGCCGGATCGTCTCCGGCGTCCCCCCCTATCGCCAAACGCTCCTCTTCAGCGCCACCATGCCGCCCGAGGTCGAGGCCCTGGCGCGCAAGTACCTGCGCCGCCCGGTGGTGGTGCAGGTGGGGCGGCGCTCGTCGGCGGCGAGCACGGTGCGCCACGCCGTCTACCCGGTGCCACGCGGGCGCAAGAACGACCTGCTCGTGGAGCTCCTCCGCCAGCCGGAGATGGACTCGGTGCTGGTCTTCACGCGAACCAAGAGCGGCGCGGACCGCGTCGTGCACGACCTGCGTGACGCGGGGATCGAGGCGACGGCGATGCATGCCGACAAGTCGCAGGCGCAACGCACGCAGGCGATCGAGCAGTTCAAGCGCGGAGAGATCCGCGTCCTGGTGGCCACCGACATCGCCCAGCGCGGCCTGGACATCTCGGGGATCACGCACGTCATCAACTACGACGTTCCCTCGCAAGCCGAGGACTACGTCCACCGGATCGGACGCACCGGGCGCGCCGCATCCTCCGGCGACGCCTTCACCTTCATGGCGGCTGACGAGATCGCCATGGTGCGCACGATCGAGCGGGTCCTGGGACAGCCCATCGAACGGATCTCGATCCCGGGTTACGATTTCGGGACGGTCGCGGTGGAGTCCTGACGGGACGCGAGCGCGGCACGGTCACTCACCGCTTGACCCGCCCCGCCCGGGAGACGGTGACGGTCTCCGCCGCCGCCCCGCGCCCGACGATGAGGCGGGTGTTGGCGGCGCCGAATCCGAGTCCGCTGGGGTAGAAGGCGATGGAGTCACGCGTGGTCGCGAGGGTGACGCCGAAGACGTCGTGCAGCATGGCGCGCGCGAGCGTATCGCTCCCGGCGTGGACCACGACGCGCCCCGCGGCGGTGTCGAAGCGAACCGCGGTGTGGCGCTGCCATCGCGATGCGTGGTGCCGGGCATCGGCCAGGGTGGAGGTGAGCGCCGAGGTTGCGCCATGCACGGCGGCGCGGTCCCGCAGGCGGGCGATTGCGGGGATGGCCATCGACGAGATGATGCCGATGACGGCGAGGACGACGGTGCTCTCGACCAGCGTGTATCCGGCGCGCATGGGGGCTCCTTGGGGAACGCCTCGAGGATGGCGCCCCCGCGAGCAGTCCGCGTCATCATGGCGTTGCCGCACCCCCCAATCCGTTGCCGGGCCGCTGGACGGCCCTCAGCGCACGTCGTCCGGACGTCGCGAGCCCCGGGGAGCTTACGCGCCTCCCCGCGTGAGGCCATAATCCGCCTCCATGACGCACAATCCCATGCGACGGCGACTCGGGGCCGGGGTGGCGAGCGCGCTCCTCGGAGTGGCGGCGTGTGCCCCTCCCTCGCAGCAGGACCTGCAGACGGCGCAGGCCATCTCCGAGCTCGGCGAGTCGTTCAACGACATCCGGCTTGCGCAGCAGGAGCTGCAGGACCAGATCGACTCGCTGCGGACCGTGGCCGTCAGGCAGGACTCCATCATCCGGATGCTGGCCAACCTGGCCGGGGTGCAGGTTCCGCGGTGAGCGGGGCGCCGCCGCCGGGCACCGCTGCGCGGCGTGACCGCACGGGAATCGTTTACCTTTGACGCAGCACTCGCAGCATCCGGGCAGGGACGCGAGGGCGCCCGGGGGTGGAGGGATGCCATCGCCCGGGGAGGTCCGCGCTTCCCTCGCCCGTTCCTCACCCCCTCTGTCCGAGATGCGCATCGCACTCTCAACCGGTGGCGGCGACGCACCGGGGCTCAATGCCGTCATTCGTGCCGCCGTCCTCTCTGCCACCAGCCGCGGCTGGGACGTGCTGGGCATCTGTCGCGGCTACTACGGATTGTTAGGCGAGGATGACATCATCCCGCTCACTCGCGACGCCGTGCGCGGCATCGCTCACCTGGGCGGGACGATCCTGCGCACGACGAACCGGGGAAACCCCTTCGAGTTCCCCGTACGCCAGGCGGACGGGTCGTTCATCGAGGTCGACCGCTCCGACGAGATCTTCGAGAATGCCCGGCGGATGGGGATCGACGCGATCGTGACGATCGGCGGCGACGGTTCGTTGAGTATCGCGCAACGGCTGTTCGAGCGGGGGATGAGGATCGTGGGCGTCCCCAAGACCATCGACAACGACGTGAGCGGCACCATCACGACCTTCGGCTTCGACACCGCCGTGAACACGGCCATCGAGGCGATCGACAAGCTCCACACCACCGCCGAGAGCCACGATCGCGTCATCGTGATGGAGGTGATGGGGCGTCACGCCGGGTTCATCGCGCTCCATGCCGGCGTGGCGGGGACGGCCGACGTGATCCTCATCCCGGAAATCCCGTTCGACATCGAGAAGGTCTGCGCCAAGGTGCGCGCGCGCGACCGCGCCGGGCGGCACTTCTCGATCGTGGTGGTCGCCGAGGGGGCCTTTCCGGTCGGGGGGCAGGAGTCGATCCTCGGCGATTCGCTCCCGGGCCAGGACAAGCGCGTCGGGGGGATTGCGGGCCGGCTGGCCTGGGAGATCCAGACGCGGACGGGGAAGGAGTCGCGCTCGCTCGTCCTCGGCCACTTGCAGCGTGGTGGCGGGCCCACGGGGTACGACCGGCTCCTCGCGACGCGATTCGGGGGGGCGGTGATCGAGGCGGTGGAGCAGGGGAAGTGGGGGCACATGGTCGCCCTGCAGTCGCCGCACATCGTGACGGTCCCGTTCACCGAGGCGCTGAGGCAGCCGAAGCGAGTGGATGTCAACCACGACATCGTGCGGACGGCGCGCGCGACCGGGATCTCCTTCGGCGACTAGGGGGTGTCCCCCTGTCCTCCCCGATCGTCTGCCCTGAGGGACGGTGCGGGGAGCGGCACCGATGGCGACGTACCGGGTAAGACGTTGAACTGATGTGGGTTAGAGCAGCTCGAGCGCATCCGGGCGGCATCGGCACCTTCTGTGCACGTCTGCGCCCCCGAAGCGCGACACTTCTCGAGCAGGGAGTGGTGGTGGTCTCTCGAATCGGCTGGATCTCACTCGTGGCGATGGCGGCGCTGGCGATGGCGCCGAATCGGGCGGAGGGGCAGAACCCTCTCCCGGTCCGGTCGCTCGTGCCGGCCGGCAAGAAGGGGGCTGCCCGGGAGTCGATTCCGGAGAGCCACCTGCCACCCGCCGGGATGTGCCGCATCTGGATCGACAACGTGCCGCCGGCGCAGCAGCCGGCCCCCACCGATTGCGCGACGGCAATCCGGAACCGGCCGCCGAATGGGCGGGTGATCTTTCCCGAGGACGGGGCGCGCAGCCGGCGCGATCCGAAGGACGTGAAGGACGTGAAGGACGTGAAGGACGGGAAGGACGGGAAGGACGGGAAGGGCGAGCGCGAAGCGAAGGGGCGCAAGCGCGGCAAGCCGATCGACTAGATTACGGCGTGCTCCGCGCCGTCCATGACCATTCACTCCCGCCAGACCACGACGCCTTCGTAGCGGCCGAGCCGCCGACGGGGCGCGTGATCGTCATCGCCCCCACGCGCGCCGCGTGCGAGACGATCGAGCTCGCGCTCGCCCTCCAGATCGAGACCGTCATCGAGCGCGAGCATGGCGCCGAGGTGCGGGCGCTCGCGGCATCGGGGGCGGGGTTCGGGATCGTCGCCGGGACGGGGACGGGGAAGACGCTCGCCGTCCGCCCGATCGCCCAGGCGATCCTCCGCACCCAGGCGCTGCGGGTCGGCGTCGTGAATCGCGAGCGGGAGGCGACTCCCGAGACCCCGACCTGGAACGTGATCGTGGTGACGACGGGGATCGCGCGCCGCTGGTTCCAGGACGGTGACATCCAGGCGCGCGACACGCTGGTGATCGACGAGATCCACCAGACGTCGGCGGAGCTGGAGCTCTGCCTGGCGTTAGGCAAGCGGGTCGGGTGCCGCTTCATCTGGCTCTCGGCCACGGTGGACCCGCGCTTCTACGCCGAATACCTGGGGTCGTCGGCGGTGATCGAGTCGACCGCCTTCGACCCGCGCAAGGCGGCCGACGTGCGCGTCGTGCGGAAGGACCCGGCGAACTTCCTCGACGACCGGTTCCTGCAGCAGGTGATGAAGCAGCGGCGGGGGGTGGGGATGTTCCTCCCCACCCGGGCGGCCGTGGAGCAGGTGGCGGCGCTGGTGGGCGATCGCTTCCGCCGCATCACCACGGCGTTCTACCACGGCGGCGAGCCGATTCGCGTCATCCGTCCCTTCCTCGAGGAGGGGGTGGAGAAGCCCTTCTTCCTGGCGATGACGGCGGCGGGACAAAGTGCGCTGAACATCAAGGGGCTCGACACCGTCGTCATCGACGACACGCGATTCACGAACGTCGTGGAGCGCGGCAAGAACGTCCTGACGCGCACGCACCTGGGGAACAACGAGATCCTGCAGATGGCGGGGCGCGTGCACGGGCGCGTGGATGGGGGGAAGGTCTTCATCCTGAGCGATCGCGACCTGCACTGGCCCTCGCTCCGTCCCACCGAGCCCGACTTCCAGCTGGCGGGCGACTCGGAGCGGGTGGCGCTCACCTGCGCCGACCTCGGGGTGCGCGCCGACGAGCTCGACCTCCCCGTGGCGCTCGACCGCGGCGCCTATCGGCGCGCCGTGCAGCACCTGGAGGCGCGTGGCGTCATCGAGAACGGGCGGCTGTCGCGCTACGGCCGGCTCGTCGAGAAGCTCCCGGTGGAGCGGGAGTGGGCCGAGCTCATCGTGCACGGCGAGGACACGCTGATGCCGTACCTTGCGGTGATGGCCAGCGTGGAATCGCTGCACCGGATGACGCGGGACGAGCGCGACCTGGAGGGGCTGGTGGTCGCCGGGAGCGATCACCTCACGGCCTACAACGTGTATGCCGAGGCCTACGCGAAGGCCGGCTACATGGGCGAGGTGTACGGCCTGGCACGCCAGCTGTTCGACGAGGAGGCGGTGGCACGCTGGGCCGACCGGCGAGGGGTGCTGGTGAAGGCGATCGAGGACACGGCGCTGGCCATGGCGTCGGTGTACCGTGGCGTGGGACTCCCGCTTCCCGACACGATGCCGCTGGTGACCGAGGAGGTGAGGCGCGCGTACTGCGACCTGGTCGCGCGCATCATGCCCTTCGACCTCGTGATCGACGAGGAGACCGCCGACGGGCAGGAGGCGCGGGTCGGCAAGAGCAGCGTATGCGGGTCCTGGGGGGCGGTGGCCGGCTCGCTGCGCTACTTCGCCGATCGGATGGGGATCCCGCGCGCCTCGATCGAGGGGACACAGCTGCCGATGGCCCTGGTGCGCAGGTACGCCGTGCCCGGCGAGTCGCGACTGGCGTACGACGGGCGCGGCAAGCGCGAGGCGCTGGTGCGCGAGTCGCGGCTCACGTACTTCGGCTTCGACCTGGAGCGGGACGAGGAGCTCCTCGATGCGTTCCCGTCCGGGGAGGAGGGGGTTGCGCGGCGCGTGCTGGCGGAGGCGCTGGCACGGGGCGAGCCGCGTCACGTGGCCGTCAAGCGCAACCGCCCCATGATCGAGGAGGCACGCGAGCTGTACCGGCGCTCGGGCGGGACGACGCGGCGCCTGGGGATGCCGGAGCTGGCGGCGCTGTACGAATCCGCGTTAGGCGACGTGGGCTCGATGCGGGAGTACCGGGCCGCGCCGCTCCGGCTCCCGCTCGCCGACTGGGTCCCGGCCGAGGAGCGCGAGCGCCTGCTGGCGCTCCCGGAGCACGTCGAGGTGCGGGGGCATCCGGTGGGTATCGACTACGACGTGGAGGAGAGGGCGGCGCTCGAGGGGGGAGATGCCACGGTCGGCGTCGCGCGCCTGGTGCTTCCGGAGAAGCTGGCGCGATCGCTGGTGGCGGAGGAACTGCCGCGGCTGGATCGTCCGCTGCGCTTCGTCGTGCATCGCGGCCAGCGCGGGAGCGTGCGCGCGGCCACGCTGGATGAGCTGCAGGAACTGCTCGACCGCCCCTGGTCGCCCGAGGAGCACCTGGTGGATCGACGGGAGCGCTTCGAGGAGCGGCACCGTCGCCGGCGCGAGCGCGACGTGGCCGAGGTGCGGGCCCAGTTCGCGCGTGACCGGCGTGGCCGGGGGCGCGAGCGCGATGCCCGCGAGGGGCGTGCGGGGCGGGACGAGCGCCGCGGACCCGACGATCGCCGTGGGCGGGACGACCGCCGTGGGGGGAGTCAAGGGCGCGGGAGTGACCGACGACGCGGGCGCTGAGCGCGCCTTGCGGCGGCGGTGCCGAGGGGCCGATCGTAGTCGCCATGAGCGAGACGAAGGGGCGCATCATCGAGGCTGCCGCAGGGTTGATGGCCGAGCGGGGCTATCGGCGCACGTCGATCGACGACGTGATCGATCGGGCCTCGCTGAGCGGGAAGAGCCACTTCTATCACTATTTCCGGTCCAAGGAGGAGCTGGCGATGGCGGTGGTGGATCGCCAGTTCGACCGGCTCGCCGAGCAGGGGGGGGCGATCCTGCGGGACACGACGCTGGGGCCGGCGGATCGCCTGCAGCGCTTCGTCGAGGCGCTGGTAATGCTGCACGGCGCGGGCGGGGTTGAGGGAGGGGGAGCGGCTGGAAACCTTTCTGCTGAGATATTTGTTCTAGGCGAGGGTTTTCGCGTGCGGCTGGCACTGGCCTTCGACCGGTGGGTCGCCCAAATTGAATCGATGCTGTGGGAGGCGCGTGCGTTCCTGAAGCCGGGGACGGACACACGGCGCCTGTCGCGGTTCATCGTCGCCACGCTCGAGGGGGCACTCATGTTGTCGAAGGTGAGCCGAGATGCGGGGGTGCTGCGCGAGGTGGAGACGGAATTGAAGCGATTCCTTGCCATGCACGTTCGTGAGGGGGGTACGGCATGACGAGCCAGTCCGATGCGAAGCGTCGCGCGGCGTTCGAGCGCGAGGCGCTGGTGCACCTGGATGCGCTGTACAACTTCGCATTCAAGCTCTCGCGCTCGCGCGACGATGCGCAGGACCTGGTGTCCGACACGATCCTGCGCGCGCTGGAGCGCTGGGAGCAGTACCATCTCGGGTCCAACATCCGGGCGTGGCTGTTCACGATCCTCTACCACATCTTCGTCAGCCGCAAGCGCCGCATCGACGCGCGCGAGGTGCTGGCGCCGGACGATGCGGAGGGGAATCCCGCCTTCGAGGCGGTGGGCGAGACCGACCCCGAGGGGGCGTTCTACGACTCGTTCATCGACGAGAAGGTCGTGGAAGCCATCGAGGCGCTCCCCGACGAATACCGGACGTCGGTCATGCTGAGCGACGTGCAGGGGATGCGCTACTCCGAGATCGCCTCGGTGCTTGGCGTCCCCGAGGGGACGGTCAAGTCGCGCCTCTTCCGCGGGCGGCGGATCCTGCAGCGGAAGCTTCGCGCCTACGCCGCGGAGATGGGGTACATCCGCGTGGTGCCCAGCGAGGCCTAACGAGCCCGGCGTGGGGGGCCGGCGGGGCCGGTCGCCGGGGAGTGGTCGTCGACCGAGCGCTCGCGCTCGCGAAATCGCGCCGCCTTGGCCCGGTTCCCGCACGTCGCCATGTCGCACCAGCGGCGGCGGCCGTTGCGGGTGGCATCGTAGAAGACGCGCGGGCAGCGGTGGTCGCCGCAGCGCCGGACCCGTGACAGCTCGCCGGCGATGAGCGAGTCGGCGGCCGACTCCACCACCGGGATGATGAGGCCGGCAAAGGCGTCGCCGGTCGGGACGAAGGCGCGGGTGAACGAGCCGTCGGCGCGCGTCTCCAGGCGCCGCGTCCCGGCGCTGCGGCCGAGGACGCGGTTGATCTCCGCCAGCGCATCCCAGCGGATCTTCTCCGAGTTCGCCCCCCGCTCGGCGAGCGCGCGCAGGGCGGCGCGCATCCGCCGCGCGTCGACCAGCGCCGCGGCGGCGCCGGCCGGCTGCTGCTGCGCGCGCCGCCGCATCCCTGCCGCACGCTCCTGGTCGAGGACACCGGACGACTCGAGGAAGCGCACGAGCGAGTCGAAGTCACGCAGCAGGTCGACCCGCATGCCGCGGCGGACGTCGTCGGTGTTGACGAAGTCGAGCCAGAGTCGCTCCGCGATGAGGGTGAACGGCGACGGCTCGTGGCGCGGGCGCGCGGGCGGCAGCACGGCGTGCAGCGGTACGTGCGTGGATAGGAGACCCATGGGCGCCCTAGCTTATCCCCCGCCTGCGGGGGGAGCAAGGCGCGCCGTCGCCCCCGTCGCGGCCGCTTAGATTTCGAGGACCCGGCCCGCACGGCCGGGGGTGAGGACCAGGATCCCACGGAGAGGTGATGGAGTCGATGCAGGAGCCTGTGCACGTCCCCCGGGTCGCCGTGGGGTCGCGCAATCCGGTGAAGGTCGCGGCGGTGGCGCACGTCGTTAGGCGGCTGCATGCGTCGGCCATCGTGGAAGGGATCCAGGTGCCCTCGGGCGTCCCCGACCAGCCGGTCGGCGATGACGAGACGCGGCGCGGCGCGGCGGCGCGCGCCCGGGCGGCCCGCGCCGCCCTGGATGCGGACATCGGCGTCGGGCTCGAGGGGGGCATCGTCGAGGACGGCCACCTCGGGATGCGCACCTGCGCCTGGGCCGCGGTCGCGCTGCGCGACGGGCGCGAGTTCTTCGGCGGCTCCCTCGCCATGCCCCTCCCGCCGGCCGTCGCCGAACTCGTGCGCGGCGGCACGGAGCTCGGTCACGCCATGGATGCGCTGACGGGGGAGTCCGACACCAAGCACGGCGCCGGCGCCGTCGGGATCCTCACGAATGGGATGATCGACCGGCAGCGCGCCTACGAGGTCCTGGTCACCTACGCGCTCTCCCCGGTCATCGCCGCGTCGTTCTGGACGGCGGCGGCGGGCAAGGGGGGACGCTGATGTCCCCGGCGCCCTTCGTCATTCGCGAGCGCGTCCGGTGGTCCGACTGCGACCCGATGGGGATCATCCGCTTCGACGCCTACACGCGCTTCATGGAGATCGGAGAGGGGGAGCTCTTCCGCTCCGTCGGGATCGGCTATCGAGAGTTTGCCGACCACTTCGGCATCTCCCTGCCACGGCGGGTCATGCACCTCGAGTATCCGTCCCCTCCGCGGCTCGACGAACTGCTCGAGGTGGCGGTGTATATCTCCGAGGTCGGCGAGACCTCGCTGCGACTGAACTTCGACGCCTATGGCGATGGGGGGGCGCTCCGGATGGCCGGATACCTGGTGCTGGTCTGCGTATACGATGGGCCGGATCGCGGGGATGCGATCCGACGGATCGCCTGGCCGGGCGCCTTCATCGAGGCGCTGGCACCGTACCGGCTCACGGTGGACGAGGCGCGCGCGGCGCGCGTGACGGGGGGCGCATGACGACTCCCGCCACCCCGCCCGACAGCTACTTCCGCAAGGGGTTCGGCCTTGGCGCCGAGGTCCGGGACGAGCTCACTGCCGACTACACGGGGCGACTGGTCGACTACCTGCGCTCGCATGACTACACGCTGACCGCGGGCGACGTCACCATCCGGCTGGCCCGCGAGTTCGGCTTCTGCTACGGCGTGGACCGTGCGGTGGACTACGCCTACCAGACGCGCCGCAAGTTCCCCGACCGGAAGCTCTTCCTGCTGGGAGAGATCATCCACAACCCGCACGTCAACGCCAACCTGCGCCGCATGGGGATCGAGATCCTCGAACCCCTGCCCGGCACCACCGATGGGGAGCCCCGCTTCGACTTCTCGGTGGCGGGGCAGGACGACGTGGTGATCCTTCCGGCCTTCGGGGTGACCGTGGCCGACTTCCACGCGTTGCGCGCGCGCGGCTGCGTCCTGGTCGACACCACGTGCGGGAGCGTGCTCAACGTGTGGAAGCGGGTGGAGGGGTATGCACGTGACGGCTTCACGGCGCTCATCCACGGCAAGTACTACCATGAGGAGACGCGGGCCACCGCATCGCAGGTGCTCAAGTATCCCGAGGGGCGCTACCTGGTCGTGCGGGACATGGACGAGGCGCGGGAGGTCTGCGCGTACATCGAGGCGATGGGGAGCGCTCAGGTGACCCCGGAACGGCGCGCGGCCTTCCTGGACCGCTTCGCCAAGGCGGCCTCGCCCGGCTTCGACCCGGACGAGCACCTCCGCAAGATCGGGGTGGCCAACCAGACGACGATGCTGGCGCGCGAGTCGCTGGCGATCGGCGAGGCGGTGGGGAAGGCGATGGCCCGTGCCTTCGGCGAGGAGTACCGGGTGGCCCACCACCGGACCTTCGACACGATCTGCTCGGCGACGCAGGACCGGCAGGACGCCGTGAACGAGCTCCTGCAGGAGCCGCTCGACGTGATGATCGTCATAGGCGGCTTCAACTCGAGCAATACAATTTCCCTCGCCGCGCTCTGTGCGGAGCGGGTTCCCACCTACCATGTCGAGGATGCCGAGTCGATCGATCCGGAACGCGGGACGCTGCACTATCGGGTGGCGGGCGTCCGGCACGTCGAGGCGGACGCGGCCGGATGGCTTCCGGCACGCGGGGCGGTGCGCGTGGGGATCACGGCAGGGGCCAGCACGCCCAACAACAAGATCGGCGAGGCCGTGGCACGCATCCTCGCCACGCGCGGCATCTCGGTAGAGTCGGTCGGGTGAAGCTCCCCTTCCGCGCCAAGCCCCGCAAGCACTTCCCGACCGCCGCCGACTTCGGCTACCTCGAGCTGCGCGGTGGCGGGACCCGGGTGGTCCTCGTCCCGTCGTTAGGCGGGAAGATCACCGAGCTGTTCATGGGCGGGCGGGAGTGGCTCTGGACGAGCGACGTCGTCCCCCTCGCCCGCGGCATCGACGGGACCTCGTATCTCGAGACCGGCGACAGTGGCGGCTTCGACGAGTGCTTCCCGACGGTCGCGTCGTGCCGCGTCCCGGGGTGGGTGCGCACCTTCGGGGGCATCGAGCTCCCCGACCACGGCGAGCTGTGGTCGCAGGAGCCGGTGCTCGGCGTGCGCACCGCCGCCGAGGGGCAATGCGCGGTCTTCACCTGGCGTGGGGCGCGCTTCCCCTACCGGCTGCAACGTGCCGTGTGCGTCACCCCCGACGGCTCGGTGCGCATGGACTACGCGCTCGTCAACGACGGCGCCGAGCGCATCCCCTTCATCTGGTCGGCGCACCCGACCTTTCCGCTCACCCCGTCGACGCGGGTCCTCCTCCCCGGCGGCGCGCGGCTGCGCGTCTTCGCGCGGCACGAGATCGACCTCGGCGAGGCACGCTCCGAGCACCGCTGGCCGTTCGTCCGCGGTGGGGGGAAGGTGCACGAGTTCGTCGCCCCCCACGACGTCGCCAAGCGGTACGCGTGCAAGCTCTTTCTCGACATGCCACAGGGGTGGGCCACCCTGCGCGAGGGAGACGCCGAGCTGACCGCCACCTTCGATCCCGGGATCGTCACGCACTTCGGCCTGTGGATCAACAAGCGCGGGTGGACGCCGTTCCGGCGTGAGGCGCCGTACCTCAACCTCGCCTTCTCCCCCTGCATCGGCGCCCCCGATTCGCTCAGCGACGCGCTGGGTGACTGGAAGAGCGCGGCGTGGGTCGATCCCGGCGGGGAGCGCAGCTGGTCGGTGACCTGGACGGCGCGCCCGGCGGTGCCGGAGGAGAGCGGCAACTCGCATTGAGTTTGCCCGGTGGCGTGCAGCTCGCCACGTTTCCGGCGAGAGCCACTTCGAGAGGATTGAACGTGATGTCGCGCCTGCTTCGCCCGAGGCCGCCGCTGCGCGGCGCCCTCGCGCTCATGCTCCGAATCTCCCTGAGCGCGCCCCTGCTCGCCGTGTCGGCCGCTCCCGCGTGGTCGCAGCTCGCCGAGCGCTACGACGTCCTGATTCGGGGCGGGACGGTGGTGGACGGAACGGGGAGCGCGCGCTTCCGGGCCGATGTGGCGCTGCGGGGCGATCGCATCGTGCGCGTCTCGCGCTCGGGCCTCGATCCGCAATCGGCCGGCACCGTCATTGAAGCGGAGGGGCGCATCGTGGCCCCGGGCTTCATCGACCTGCATGCCCACCTCGATCCGCTGCTGCGCCTCCCGGATGCGGAGAGCCACGTGCGGCAGGGGGTCACGCTGGCGCTGGGAGGGCCCGACGGCGGCGGCCCCCTTCCGCTCGCGCCGTACATGGACTCGGCGCAGCGCGCCGGGCTCGGGATGAACGTCGCCTTCCTCGTCGGACACAACTCCATCCGCGAGCGCGTGATGGGGCTGGACGACCGCGCCCCAACCGCGGCAGAGCTCGCGCGAATGCAGGCGCTGGTGGCGGACGGGATGGATGACGGTGCCTTCGGGCTGAGCACCGGGTTGCGCTACATCCCGGGGTTCTACTCGAAGACCGACGAGGTGGTGGCGCTGGCCCGGGTCGCCGCGGCGCGCGGCGGGATCTACACCTCGCACCTGCGCGAGGAGGGGTTGGGGTTGTTCGAGGGGGTCGCGGAGGCGATCACCATCGGCCGGGAGGCTCGCATCCCGGTGGTCCTGACGCACCACAAGGCCATTGGCCGGCAGATGTGGGGACAGTCCGTGCGCACGCTGGCGATGGTGGATTCGGCGCGGAGCGCGGGGATCGACGTGATGATCGACCAGTACCCGTACACGGCGAGCCAGACCAGCCTGTCGGTGCTGATTCCGCCCTGGGCACTGGCCAATGGGGATACCGCGCTGGCCCGCAGGATGAAGGACCCGGTGCTTCGCGACAGCATCGTTCGTGGCGTGATCGAGTACCTCCTGAACGACCGCGGCGGCGGCGACATCAAGCGGGTGCAGTTCGGTCGGGTGTCGTGGAAGCACGACCTCGAGGGGCGGACGCTGTACGATTGGGCGGTGGAGCGCGGGGTCGAGCCGACGCCCGCGGCTGCCGCGCCGCTGGTGGTCGAAGGCGAGCTCAACGGCGGGGCGTCGATGATCTACCACGTGATCGACGAGGGGGACGTGCGGCGGATCATGGGGCATCCGCAGACGATGATCGCGTCCGACGGCCGCCTGACGAGGCCGGGGGAGGGGCAACCGCACCCGCGCGCCTACGGGACCTTCCCGCGGGTATTGGGGCGATACGTGCGCGAGCTCGGCGTTCTGTCGCTGGAGCAGGCGGTACACAAGATGACCGGGATGCCGGCGGCGCGGTTGGGGCTCCCGGATCATGGGGAGGTGCGCGAGGGGGCGACCGCCAACCTGGTGGTCTTCGACGCGGCGACCGTGGCGGACCAGGCGACGTTCACCGCTCCGCACCAGTACCCGGTGGGGATCGACGAGGTGCTGGTGAACGGCGTGCGGGTGGTGGCCAACGGCGCGATGACGTCGGCGCGGCCGGGGCGGGTCCTGCGGAAGGGGGTGGCGCGGTAGCCGCGCCATGGGCGCGGTAGCCGCGCCGTGGGCGCGGTAGCCGCGCCGTCGGTGCGTGCCGGCGGTTGCTTGACGCGTCAGGGACCGTGCGCCATGCTAGCGACCCCGCCTCGGTCATCCGGGGGCGGGGACCCAACTTCCTTCCGGAGCGTCAGCATGGCAGAGATCAACGTCTCGGTGAACGGGCGTGCCTACACGCGCGACGTCGAGCCGCGCACGCTGCTCGTTCACTTCCTGCGTGACGTGCTCGGCTTGACCGGGACGCACGTCGGGTGCGACACGAGCCAGTGCGGGGCGTGCACCGTCCTGCTGGATGGCCGCGGCGTGAAGTCGTGCACGGTGCTCGCCGTCCAGGCCGACGGCGCGCAGGTCACGACGATCGAGGGGATCGGGACAAACGGCGAACTGCACCCGCTGCAGGCGGCATTCCGCGAGGCGCACGGGCTGCAGTGCGGGTTCTGCACCCCCGGGATGATCATGTCGAGCCTCGACCTGCTGACGCACAACCCGGCGCCGACCGAGGACGAGATCCGGCACGCGCTGGAGGGGAACCTGTGCCGGTGCACCGGCTACCAGAACATCGTGAAGGCGGTGCAGCTGGCCGCCAACACCATGGCCGACGGTGGCTCCGCCGTCGCCGCCGACTGAGGAGGGCGCATGGCCACGACCGCAGTGCCGGGGACGTCCCTCATCGGGGAGTCCGTCAGACGCAAGGAGGACCAGCGCTTCATCACCGGGGCGGGGCGCTATACCGACGACCTCAAGCTCACGGGGCAGCTGTACGCGGCGTTCGTGCGGTCGCCGCACGCCAATGCGACGATCAACGCGATCGACGCGAGCGCGGCGCGGGCGATGCCGGGGGTGCATGCCGTCCTCACGGGCGAGGACATGAAGCGCGCGGGGGTGAACCCGATCCCGCCGGGGTGGCTGCACCCGGGGATCAGGATCGCCGAGTTCCGCCCCCTGGCGGTCGGGAAGGTGGCGCACGTGGGGAATGCGGTGGCGGTGGTGATCGCCGACACCCCGATGCTCGCCCGCGACGCCGCCGACGCGGTGCTGGTCGACTACGCGGACCATCCCGCGGTGGCCGATGCGGTGGCCGCCCTCGCGCCGGGGGCGCCGCAGGTGCACGCCGACGCGCCGGGCAACGTCGCCTTCACCTGGCAGCTGGGTGATGCCGCCGCGACCGACGCGGCCGTCGCCGGCGCCAAGCACGTCGTCCGGCAGCACCTGGTGAACCAGCGCCTCATCGCCAACGCGATGGAGCCCCGCGCGTCGCTCGCCAGTTACGATCCGGCGGCGGACGAGCTGACGCTGTACGTGACGTCGCAGAACCCGCACGTGCACCGCCTCATCATGGGGGCCTTCGTCCTCGGGATCCCGGAGCACAAGTTCCGCGTCATCGCGCCGGATGTCGGTGGGGGCTTCGGTTCCAAGATCTTCATCTATCCTGAGGAGTGCGTGGTGGCGTGGGCGTCGAAGACGCTGGGACGCCCGGTCAAGTGGACGGCGACGCGCAGCGAGGCGTACCTGACCGATGCGCACGGGCGCGACCACGACACCAACGTGGAGATGGCGTTCGACGCGCAGGGGAAGATCGTCGCCCTGCGGGTCAAGACGGTCGCGAACCTCGGCGCCTACCTGACGTTGTTCGCCCCTGCCGTCCCGACCTACCTGTACGGCACGCTGCTCTCGGGGCAATACAACATCCCGGCGATTCACGTCGAGGTGACCGCCGCGTACACGCACACCACGCCCGTCGACGCGTATCGCGGCGCCGGACGCCCCGAGGCGACGTACGTGCTCGAGCGGACGCTCGACGTCGCGGCGCACCAGCTCGGGATCGACCCGGCCGAGCTGCGCCGGCGCAACCTCGTCGCCCCCGACGCCTTCCCGTTCCAGACGGCGGTGGCGCTGCAGTACGACAGCGGGAACTACGAGCCCGCGCTCGACAAGGCGCTGGCGATGGTCGATTACCAGGGCCTTCGCGCCGAGCAGGCGGCGGCGCGCGCCAAGGGGAAGTACCTGGGGATCGGCCTGTCGTCGTACATCGAGGCGTGCGGGCTGGCCCCCTCGCACATCGTCGGGGCGTTAGGCGCGCAGGCCGGGCTCTACGAGTCCGGGGTGGTGCGCATCCATCCCACCGGCAAGGTCACCGTGTTCACCGGCTCGCATTCGCACGGGCAGGGGCACGAGACGACGTTCGCGCAGGTGGTCGCCAGCGAGCTCGGGTGCTCCATGGACGACGTGGAGATCGTGCACGGCGACACCGGGCGCGTGCCGTTCGGGATGGGGACCTACGGGTCGCGCTCGGGCGCGGTGGGGGGCGCCGCCCTCTTCAACTCGCTGCAGAAGGTGAAGGAGAAGGGGCGCCGGATCGCGGCGCACCTCCTGGAGGCCGCCCCCGAGGACGTCGACTTTGCCGGCGGCAACTACTTCGTGAAGGGGTCGCCGCAGCGCACGAAGGGATTCGGCGAGGTGGCGCTCGCCGCCTACCTGGCGCACAACATCCCCGAGGGGATGGAGCCCGGGCTCGAGGCGACCACGTTCTTCAACCCGGGAAACTTCGTCTTCCCCTTCGGGACGCACATCGCGGTCGTCGAGGTGGATGGCGAGACCGGGCACGTGACGGTGCGGCGCTACGTCGCGGTCGATGACTTCGGCAACGTGATCAACCCGATGATCGTCGACGGCCAGCTGCACGGCGGCATTGCGCAGGGGACCGCCCAGGCGCTGTGGGAAGGGGCCCAGTACGACTCCAACGGGCAGCTGCTGACCGGGTCGCTGATGAACTACGCCATCCCGAAGGCCGAGTTCCTCCCCAACTTCGAGACCGACCGCACGGTGACCCCCTCGCCGGTCAACCCGTTAGGCGTGAAGGGGGCGGGCGAGGCCGGGACCATCGCCTCCACCGCCGCCGTGGCCAACGCCGTGATCGACGCCCTCTCACCCTTCGGCATCACCCACCTCGACATGCCCCTGACCGCGGGCCGCATCTGGTCGGCGATCCAGGACGCCAAGGGGGGGAACTGACCATGTATCCCGCATCCTTCGAATACCACGCGGCCACCAGCGTCCCCGATGCGCTGGCGCTCCTGGCCAGGTACGGCGACGACGCCAAGCTGCTCGCCGGGGGGCACTCGCTGATCCCGGTGATGAAGCTCCGCTTCGCCACCCCGGCCCACCTCATCGACATCGGGCGCATTCCGGCCCTGTCGGCCATCACCGACGGCGGCTCGGCGGTGCACATCGGGGCCACGGCGCGCCATGCGAGCGTCGTCTCGTCACCCGTCGTGCGGCAGAAGGCGCCGCTCCTGGCGGAGGTGGCGAGCCACATCGGCGACCCGCTCATCCGCAACATGGGAACGATCGGGGGGTCGCTGGCGCACGCCGACCCCGCCGCCGACCTCCCCGCCGCGATGCTCGCCTTGGGGGCAACGCTGGTGGCCACCGGCCCCGGCGGCACGCGCGCCATCGCCGCGGACGACTTCTTCACCGACGTCTTCACCACGGCGTTGCAGCCGGGGGAGATGCTCACCGAGATCCGCGTCCCCGCCCGGGGGGCGGGGGGCGGCGGGGCGTACGAGAAGGACCCTGACCCGGCGTCGGGCTACGCCATCGTCGGCATCGCGGCCGAGCTGCAGGTGAGCGGCGGGAAGATCGCCGCGGCCCGCATCGGCATGACCGGGCTTGGCCCCAAGGCGATGCGGCTGGCGGCGGTGGAAGGGGCGCTCGTCGGCAAGCCGGCGACCGCGGCCACGGTGGCGGCCGCCGCGTCGCACGCGGCCGACGGGATCGTCTTCGTCGACGACGCCAAGGGGAGCGCCGCCTACAAGGGGAACCTGGCGCGGGTGCACACCCGCCGCGCCCTCACGCGCGCGCTCGCCGCGGCGGCCGGCTGACCGGCTGACCGGCTGACCGGCGGGGCGGCGCCGACGCGAACCCGGGCGATGCCGCACGGCACCGCCCGGGTTCGTTGCGCCTGGGGGTTGCCTAACGCTTCCCGCCGAACACGCGCCGCAGCCACGAGACGAACACCTTCCAGAGCAGCGGGAGCGCGCGCAGTTCCTCGCCCTTGGCGATCGCCCCGTCGGCTCGGGGCGTCGTGGCCGGGGCGGCGCTCGTCCTTCCCGCCGGCGGGGGCGCAGGCGCCTCCCCTGCGGACGCGGACAGGCTTGCAGCTGTCGGTTCGATGGAGGGGGGCGCGGCCCCGCCTCCCCCGGGTGGCGGGGGAACGGTGGGCGCCTCCCCCGCCGAGTCCGCGGGTGCGGGCACCGCGCCGCCCGGCGTCGCGAGCTTGGCCTGCACCGACTCGGCGAACTGCCGGAAGAGCTGCTTGTTGACCGACTCGATGAGCCCGCGCCCGAACTGCATCACCCGGCCGGCGACATCGACCACGGCGTCGACGCTCACTTCACTCCCGCCGTCGGGGAGCGGGGTCACCACCCCCGTCATCGTCATGCGCGCCGACCCGGAGCCCCCACTCTCCTTTCCTTCGCCGACGATCTGCATCCGCCGGGCCGCATCGTCCACCAGGGTCAGCGTCGCCTTCCCCGCATAGGCGGCCGTGATCGGCCCCACCTTCACCTTCACCCGCCCGCCGTAGGTCTGCGCGTCGATCGTCTCGGTGAGCTCTGCTCCCGGGAGGCAGGTGACCACTTCCGCCGGGTTCTTGAGGAACTGCCAGACCCGATCGGGCGCGGCGTCGACTCGAAAGGTCTCGTTGATGGTGAGGGACATGGGAGGCGGGAGACGGGAGTGGGGAGACGGGTGTACGCGGCGCGAAGCGATTCGCCTCAGGGAGGGACGAGGTCACGAGACTCGAACTTACCCCCGCATGCCCACCCCCGCATGCCCACCCCCGCATGCCCACCCCCGCAT